>JAATVJ010000324.1 GCA_014523515.1 Nitrososphaerales archaeon TH1177
AAAAAAGTTATAAATATTAATGTCCAATAAAATTTGAGATGGATGAGAATTATAAAATTCCTATATCAATTACAATAGATCCAAATGACGTTTACAAATTGCTAATCAGAATACCCAACGGAAAAGTAACAACATATGGAGATATTGCAAAACAGTTAGGAAATAAAAAACTTGCAAGATCTGTTGGTAAAATCTTACATAATAACCCTAATCCAATTATAGTTCCCTGTCATAAAGTAGTATTATCAAATGGAAAAATTGGAGGATATGCATACGGATTAAAAATGAAAAAGAATCTATTAAAGAATGAAGGAATTAGAATTTTAAAAGATGGTACAATTGAAAATTTTCACAAGATTAGAGTAGAATACTAAAAAGTAATTTACATTAATATAATTATATTTTACATATTTACAATTTTTAACAGGTATCAATTTTTTAATTTATAATTTAAAAAACAGGAAAATATAATAATGTTTCTTATATAAGAACACATAGATGAAAATTAAAAAATTTCGGGCTGCTATTGTTCAAATGAAATCTTCGATTAACAAACAAGATAATTTAATAGAATCAATAAAATATATAAAAGAAGCAGCTGATAGACATGCTGATTATATTTTTTTTCCGGAATTTCAGATGGCAATTTCCTCAGATACCCAAACAGTAGATGAACTTTATGCTATCGCAGAAACATTACCTAATAGTAAATTTATAAAGAGATTATGTCAATATTCAAAGAAATACAACATAGGAATTGTTGGTACATTTTTTGAAAAAAATAATCAGAAAACAGATAAAAAAGTTTTTGATACAGCTTTTAGTACTGACAAAAATGGAAAAATCATTTCAGTTTATAGAAAATTACATTTGTATGATGCCTTTGGTTTTAAAGAATCTTCTAAATTTTGTAGAGGAGATAAAATTCCAAAGCCTATTGTAACTACAATAGGTAAAATAGGTTTAATGATTTGCTATGATATAAGATTTCCAGAATTATCTAGAATACTTACAGTTAATGGCTCTGATATAATAGTAATACCGTCAGGATGGGTACATGGCATAATGAAGGAAGAACATTGGATTACCATGCTTAAAGCAAGAGCAATTGAAAATGGTGTTTATGTAATAGCACCAAATCAGGTTGGAAATATATTTTGTGGGAGAAGTATGATAATAGATCCCTTGGGCTCTATTCTTACTGATTTAGGAGATAAAATTGGAATTGAAATTGTAGATATTCAAAGAGAGAGAATAAATGAAGTAAGGAAGATATTACCTTTATTAAAAAATCGACGGAACGATATTTATGATCTTAATGTTTTAAATTAATTTTGGCTGGACAATTAACATTTATACAGAAATTTTTACCATACCTCTTAGTGGGATAAAATACATTTATTATTGGCCAATTACATTCTGTGCAAGTTTTATTTGTATTTTTTATCAAACCTTGCTGTGGAATTGGGGCAGTAGCAGTACATCCATTAGAGAAATAATTAGAGCATGAAATAAATCTTTTTTTAGTTTTTTTAGATCTTATAATTTGAAAATTCCCTCTTTTACAAATGGGACAAGAATCTATCAATAATAGATCCTTCTTTTTTACTGGCTGATGTTCAATATTTGTAATATGATCTAATTTTTGAATATTATACATAGACTCGATTAAATCACAAATTATATCATTTAATATACTTATGCTATCTGTAATTCCCATTTCAATATCTGCCAAATATCGTTCTAAAGTCCTAGTTAATTCAGTAGAAATTATCTTTGGAAGATTTTTTTCCATAAAATCTATTAAATATATTCCTAGATCAGATGATTTCATAATATTATTTTTAGAGTTTATAGACACGTAATTTCTCTTTATTAATATTTCTATAATATTTCCTCTTGTAGATTTTGTGCCTATTTCTTCTTGTTCCATTTTGGATAATAAAGATGAATAATTAAAATAACTATGAGGTTCTGTAAATTTTGATTCCTTAATAATATCACTATTAACTAATCTATCACCTATTTTAATATTTGAATAGTCTATAGGATTTTTATTATAATAATAAAATGGATTATAGAATTCAAGCCATCCCTTTGAAACTATATTTTTTCCTTCTAGATAAAATGAAAATATATTATCAACTAAAAGATTTATATTAATTTTATTAAAAATTGCAGATTTACCAAATGTTGCAAAAAATCTTTTAACTATCAGATCATAGACTTTTGATTCTGCAGAATTTAGATTCATGGGTTTTAATCCTGTTGGATAAATAGCTGGATGAGCGGGATCATTTTTAATACCATTATTTGGATAAAGATCATATTGATTTAATAAAAGAGTAACATGTCTCTTGTATGATTCTGAAATCTTGCCCAAATCATTTAATATTTTTCTATAATTAATTGAAGAAGGAAGAATCTGACTGTTAGTCCTTGGATAGGAAATCAAAGCTTTTAGATAAAGATTCTCAGCAATTGAAAGAGTATAGCTTGGAGAATATTTGAATAATCTAAATGATTCTTTTTGAAGATCCCCTATATTAAAAGGATGTAATGGTTTTAGATATTCGGTATAGGTATTTATACTATTTATAATGCCAATTTTACCATTACATTCATTTATAATATAATCTGCTTCTTTAATTGTGTCTATTCTTTTCTTTTCAAATGAAAAAATTAAAACTTTATCATCCGTTTTAAAATGACCTTTTATGCTCCAAAAAGGAATTGGTATAAAGTAATTTATTTGCAGATCTCTATCTACTATAAATTTTAGAGTAGGAGTTTGTACTCTTCCGACGGTTAAATAAGAATATCTATTTTTTATTTTTATAGCACGTGATATAACCATAGAAAAATTTATTCCATAAATATAATCTAATAAATGCCTAAACATACCAGCATAAGCCATATTTTTATTCGTTTTTTCTAATTGATTAAAAGATTTAGATATATCATCTGAAGTCAAAGTAGATAATTTTACTCTTTGAGAATCATCATAAGCTTTTTTACATATCAATTCTAAGATATTATATCCGATTAATTCGCCTTCTTGATCATAATCACATGCATGAATATAATTATCAGCATTCTCAGCAAATTGACTTATTAAATCTATGAGATTTTTTGAATTTTTATTGGATAGTTTAGATATTGGTGACCAATATAAATCAAAAATAGGAAAGATCTTTCCTCGCTTGTTAGTATCATTTAAACCATATAGATGTCCTTTAGAAGATAGAATTATGTATCGGGAGTTATCTTTAGTAAATACATCAAAAACAACATTGTCATGAATTTTTGTTTTTTGAATTTCAGATGTTCCTAAAGCAATAGCAATCCTATTAGCAACATTTGGTTTTTCACAAATTACAAGAGTATACTTTTTGTTTTTTGAATTTAAATTCAAATTATGAATTATACATCTTTATCCATTTTCCTATATTTAATTTTATAATATAATACCTGTTTCAAATGCAATTGATTAAAAGTATATTTGATATGATTTAATGTAATAGATTAACAGAAAAGATATAAACTATATTTAATGCAATCAGACTATGCGTATAACAGTTTCAGCAATAAAAGCAGATATTGGAGCAATTGGCGGACATACCAGACCTAGTGATGAATTACTTGATGTTGTTAAAAATTTTATTGAGGAAAAGAGTAAGGAACTCATCATAGACCATTATATTGGATATAGTGGAGACGATATTCACATTATCATGACTCACAAATTTGGGAAAGATAATGAAAAAATTCATAAATTAGCATGGGATGCATTTAGTGAAGGAACAAAAACAGCTAAAAAACAAGGTTTGTATGGAGCTGGACAAGATTTGTTAAAAGATTCTTTTTCTGGAAATGTTAGAGGAATGGGTCCTGGTGTTGCAGAAATAGAAATGGAAGAAAGACCAAGTGAAGTATTCTGTATTTTTGCTGCTGATAAGACAGAGCCTGGAGCATTTAATTATCCATTTTGGAGAATGTTTGTAGATGCTAGAAGTAATACAGGCCTTTTAATAAATGAAAAATTAGCAGCTGGAGTAACTTTTAAGGTCATGGATGTCATGAGTGGCAATATTGCAGATTTAAAAATGTGGGAAGATAAGCCAGAGTTAGAAGCTGCTTTAATGTATCCAGGAAGATATGTTGTTCATTCAGTTTATTCATCACAAGGAGAACAAATTCTTTCAGCATCTACTGATAGATTACACAATATAGCCGGAACATATGTTGGCAAGGATGATCCAATAGCAATAGTTAGAACACAAAAGGATTTTCCAGCAACTGAAGAAGTTGGTAGTGCTTTTAATAATCCACATTATGTATCAGGCAATACAAGAGGAAGTCATCATCTGCCGTTGATGCCAGTAAAGCTAAATTCACCTGCTAGCATAAATTTTGCAATACCTATTGTAGCATGCTTAGTATTTAGTATGCATGATGGGAAGTTAACTGGTCCTCTTGATGGATTTGGATCAGTCGATTGGGACTTGCAAAGGATGTGGGCATCAGAAAGAGCAATGATTATGAGAAATCAAGGATTCATTCACCCAGCAACTTTAGTACCCGATGAACTAGAATATAACAAAGGATATGAAGCAAGAATGAATAAATTGAATCAAAAATTTACCTCCAATGTTAGCAATAAAGAAACAGAAAAACCTTTAAAAGAAAATAAGAAAAAATAATCTTCAATCTTCAAAAGGAATAATAATTTGAAAGGACTTATTATAATCAACTGTAAGAATTACCTAGAGATTGCTGGAGAAAAAATCTTTCAACTATCAGAAATTGCACAAGACATTTCAGAGAGATACAAAATAGAAATAATGATAGCACCTCCTCAAAATTCTTTATTTTATTTATCACAATTTATTAAACTTCCTCTCATTTGCCAACATGTAGATGACGAAAAAATAGGACCTACTACAGGCTTTATTATTCCTGAAATAGCAAAATCTTATGGAGCCTCTGGTTCTTTGATAAACCATAGCGAACATAGAATGGAACATGCAAATATCAAAAATGCTATAGAACGCTTGAGACAATTAAATATGTTTTCAGTAGTTTGTGCATCAACTTCAAAGGAAGTTGGTGAATTATCAAGATTTAATCCAGACATGATTGCTATTGAACCTCCAGAGCTAATAGGCACTGGAAAAGCAGTTAGCAAAGTCAATCCGTCAATAATTACTGAATCCGTTAAAGAAGCAAGAACATATTCTAAAAATGTAAAAGTAATTTGTGGAGCAGGAATAGTTGATAAGACAGATATTCAGAGTGCAATAAATTTGGGATCGCAAGGAATTCTTCTGGCAAGTGGATTAATAAAGTCAGAATCATGGAAGAATAAACTGATAGAACTTTCTGAAGGTTTTGAATAATAATAATATAATATTTGTATTTATTTTGTAATATGTTGTAAAGAATAAAAAATTTTTTAAGCACCGACTCTTTTCATTTTTGAGCCACAACGAGGACAGGATACTTGGTTATGTTTAGCTCCACAATTCATACAGTAATAGTTTACAGAACTATTTCCAAACATGGTAGCACTTGATAAACCTAATTTTTTAAACTGTCTCTGTCTTATGTAAAAGCTTAGGAGAAGGAAAACTCCAATTATAATTGGTAATGAGTATGGGAATGGTACTATAAGGGAGATAGCAATACTAATAGCAAGAGATATTCCTAGCCATAGTGCTTGATTTAGTATAAAGTTTTTATTGTTAAAATCACTCATATATTTATTTTATATCCTTTATGTTATTTATAAATTATTTAGATAATAGAACACAATTTTGAAGGGATTGCTATATTCATCACATTTAAATATTTGTCATTTGTATAAAAGCTTACATCGACCAAACCGAAGGGGAACAATTTACCCATGATCTAGGATATTGAGCAGATATCCTAGGTCATATTGAATTTATAAGAAAATTTTTATTTGTTATTTTGTCAATTTCTTTTCCCATAATATACTGGAATATAACATCTCTGGTACTAATTTTTTAAATGGAACTCCTGAACCGTCATAAAATTTTGTAAACCATTCGTATAAATGAAGCCTAAGA
>JAATVJ010000325.1 GCA_014523515.1 Nitrososphaerales archaeon TH1177
AATCATGTATCCAGATAAGGTTAACAGTCTTGTACTTGTTGGTTCATCATGTGGCGGAAAAGATCATACACCTAAACCACCTGAGTTTATAAAATTGCAATCCGAAATTGTAAACAAGTCTCTAAATAATGTTTCTATTTCTCAGGAGGAGATGAAAGCGCTTGTATCTGCTTCATTAGGATCGGGATGGATAAGACTGCATCCTGAATCCATTGAGAACATTCCAACTTTACAGCAAGCGAAGCCTGGGCTTTCCCCTGACGCAATGAATAATCAGATGAACGTAGGAAAGCATTGGGAGGACAATCCAAACTGGAGTGGTGCTTGTGATGAGCTTGCGAAAATAGCCAAGCCCACGTTAGTCATAACTGGAACCGATGATAATAGATACCAGCCGCATGTTAATTCTTTAAAGATTGTAGAAAAGATTCCAGGCGCCTGGCTTGTACAGATCAAAGATGCTGGTCATGCAGTAATGGATCAATATCCGGAAGAGATCGGTAAGATATTAAATACATTTCTATCGACTACAGCCCAATCCAACTAATGCAATTAGTATGATCTAGTAGTAGGATAAGTTGTTAGTTGTATTCTTGGAGTCAATAAGTAAATTAGATTCAATAATAAAAGAACCAAGTATACTTTATGGGTTCGAATCCCACTCTAGGTATTTAACTCATGAAATCACTTATTTTTATCTTTATCATTATAAAATTTCTCCATTTTTATAAAAATCAAAATATGTGGAATTTGTCTCTATATCTATATTGCATTTGTTTATGCTCTAACTTTTTCATAATCGAAATGAATATTGAACACCGAAACCGTCACTATTCAACTCCCGAAGGTAATTACATTTCTCGGGTTCATCATATAATATATCTATGAAAATATAACTGATTTTAAGAAAGTCTAAAGATTATTCAAACGAATATTTTAATATTTAATAGTAGAACCCTACTATATGGACAATTCTTCTCCAGAATGTCTATTTTATTTATAATAATATCTGAGATAAGAGAAACTAATGGTTTTTATTAAAATTCTTATTAGTATCTGCAACTTTTATTTAATAATAATGATTTTACTAGTTAATCTTTTGTTCTATTAATAAACAAAATGAAAATTTAATTAGAGATTCAATTTACTTCCATTTCCATACTTTAGTAGAAAATGTACCATCTTTTCCTATTTCACTATGTGTAATTCCTATCATATTGTTTAAGAAAGCCATCTTTCCTGTAGAATTTGTATATATAAACCAAGAACCATGTGGTGGTTGATTTCCTTCTTTTAATGATCCTATAAATTGGAAAGTATATGTAGCTTCTTCTCCATCTTTTGATTGAAGTACACCTTGACCTTGACCATAAATCAATTCATTTGAAAGAGGTTTTGTTATTATTAATCCTGTATTGGTCACATTACCTACATTTTTCAAAGTTCCATTGGCAGTATAAGTATACGGACCAGTAATTATTCCCTTTTCTGAATAAAGAGGTTCTCCTAAAGTTTGATTGATAATATTCTTATTATTATTATTTTGGTTTTCTTGTTCGACCTCATCAGTTACTTGTGCAAAGATTTCAGTTACTATAGGTATATTTGCAGAATAAAGTGGTGCATGTACCAATGCTAAGACAAATGTAGTTGATATTAATATGTAAAAATACTTTGTTATCATAGTGTGAGTATAGTAAGTTAAAGTTTATATAATTGCTGCTAAAAATGCTATAAATTTTAATTGGTTTCACTTTATAAAAGTTCAAATTACTGAAACACTATAACAACTAATTGTTATTTTTAATTATAAAAAATAATCTATAATAAGTTCCTAATAACAAAATCTAAATACTGGATAGCAGTAGAACCTTACTACATTGAAGATTTCACTCCCGATGGGGCCCGTAGTTTTCTAGGGCTCATCCACTTTCATCTATATCCACAATGAAAGGATTACAAATACTCTCTACTCATATTATTATATCAATTTTCTAAAAAATGAGCTATCCAATTTTCACCTTTAAAAATCTTTATTGATTTTCGTATTGCAGATATATAAAAATTTAGTATTACTAAATATTGAATAGCTTAACAATAGCAAAAACTAGTACAATATTTTTAGCAACTATACTGATCGCTATGCTTATATAATTCTGCTATGACAATTTCAATATTGAAAGTTTTATTGATAATAATATCAATAATTTTTCTTCTTTCTCTTTATTCTATATCTTTCCTATTGTCTAGTAATAATTTAACTATTATTCTCGCTCAACAAGACCTTGAGACAACAAAATATCGAGACTTGGTGATAGACTTAGGTAATGGTGTAAAGACCAACGCACAATTGAGTATTCCTGCAGTTGGAAACTGACCATTTCCAGGTATTCTTCTTGTACCGGGATCTGGTATAATAGATATGAACGAAACCTTAGGCTTTATTCGTATTGACAATGAAACAGGCACAGAAATATATCCACCTGCTAGACCATTTTTTCAAATAGCCGAATATCTTTCAGAAAGAGGATTTGTAGTATTAAAATATGGCAAAAGAGGTATAGGTGAAAATAATACAATTTTGGATAGTAATGTTTGGGGAAATCTAACGTTTAACGATCTAAAATATGATGCAGAAAAGGCTCTGGATGTTCTTATACAACAACCTGAAGTTGATGCTAATAGAATAACAGTATTAGGTCATAGCGAAAGTACAGTCATAGCACCAAGAATTGCCATTGATAATCCAGATAAAGTAAAGAATATTGTACTTATGGGAGCAGTAGCACAAAACATGAGTAAAATAGCGGAGTTACAAGGAGTAAGCTTACCTCTTTTATATGCCAAAGAGGTACTAGACCACACTCATGATGGATTATTGTCACTACAGGAAGCAAATAAGAATACTGTTTTCAGCACTTGGTTTGGAAACCTTACCCTATTTCTTACACAAAATATTACTAATACTACTAGTGAGACTACCACCAACACATCCACACAATCATCATTATCCCAACAACTACATCCCAAATACAATACAAATACTGATGTATATGTAGATATTGATAAGGAACTTAAACCCAAACTATTAGAAAATTTTGAATCGCATTTAGTTGTGACATCAGGAGAGAAGTGTATAGGTGATGCGTGTCCTATTTGGCTAAGATCAGAGTATGCTTTGCAGCCTAATTTGAATATAATTGGCAATGTTTCTTCTAATACGAGTATTTTAATACTTCAAGGTGAGAATGATACACAAACTTCAGTACAGCAAGCATTCCTTCTACAGCAAAAACTAACAGATGTAAGACATCCTGATCATATATTAATAACATATCCAAACCTTGGTCATTTATTCTATCCTTCATCTCAATGGCTAACTGGTTTAGGCCCAATACAGCAGAATGTTTTGAGAGATCTTTATTCATGGCTTGAAGCTCATTCTGGATTTACCTTTGTTTCTACCCGATAAGGTATCAATATTTCGGACGATTAGTTAGAATATTGGGATTTGTCAACTCATAGATATTATAAATCCAAGATAGCACATGGGCCAAAAATATTGTGTCAAAAACAATTCACACACCTTTAGGCCCAAGACGTTTCTGTAACTTTATTTAGGGCCAAGGTTCTTTATTACTTGTGGTTAGACAATTAACCAAAAAAGATGCTTTTTTGCCTTTGAGTATGCGTTAAAGGCTCCAGAAACAAAGAGACAATGGCCAAGACGGTTAGATGTTTTTCTAACATTTTTACAATTAGATGGTCAAGATGTAAAACTGTTTATCTCATCATTAGCAACATATCCAACAATCAAATCACTATTACAATACGAATTTTTTATTTGTGAATAACTAAGGTTGTAATAGAAATCTTTTTCTTTGTTATATATTAGGTAATCATCTATTTGGAATCATAACCTTTTTAGTTTGTTTACTGTCTTGCCATTATTTGATGCAGTAATATTGCTTACAAATTTACCACTATTAGTCATTTTGAATAAGTAAAACCACACATATTACAAACTATTGAATATCCATCCTCATCGTCTCTTTCAATCCAACCATTACTACCACAAATTAGACATTTCTTATAATACTCTTTATTTTGATTCATTTCGTTAATTTTTTCATATTCTTTTTACTATATTTTTATTTTGCTTAGAAGAACTCATTTCTTATTATTATCGTTATCAGAAGGATCAACAGCAAAAGCAACAGAACAAGATCCTGAATTGTATCAACCACTTTTAGAGCAACTAAATTCTAAAAAATTAAGTGTAGATAAAGCATTCAACACGATAAAGAAAGAAGAAATCTATAATGACATGTTGGTATACTATCTTTTTCTTCAATGACTAGTATGCTATTATTATATATTATTTCTACCAATTACATATATGGCAACTGAACAAATTGTTGATCCTTTTATGATTATGATTGCTATTTCCGGATTTTTCTCTGCAACTGTATTAGTCTCTTCGCTTTTAACAATTAGAAATAAAAAAATTAAAATTCAAAAGGATAACATAGAAAATAATATTTAAATTTATTTAATTCTCCTCTATAAATTATTTATTCTTTTGTATTATTTCCACGTACACAATCTATACACCAAACTTCAGGCTTTGGTATTCCATCAATATTTCTCCTTACTTCTATCCAAACAGATAGATTAGAACCACAATTTTCACATGTTCATCGTAACTTGTTGTTGCCATTCTCAATAATATCGATAATATAATATAAAATTGTTAAAAGAAAGATTCTATTTTTAATTGGTTAAAACGTTTTAAAATAATATACCCAATTGGATGAAGCAATTAATCCTATAATTAATCTTCTCTATCAATCATTTTACCATTATACATTGTTCCAAGTGTATTTCTTCTAGTTATTTTATATTTTATTTAACAAGTAATAATGCAGAAGGAGGGATGTAAAAATCTCAAATACTGCAATATATAGATGTCAAGATATTGAGTAAAATCATTAATTAATATCTGTTTCTTATTAAATTATTAAATAATATAATTAGCAAAAATAAAAAATATCAGAATCTGCTATAAATTTACTGGATTAGTTTAGAAAAAAATTATTTATTAAAAAAATAAAAAAATTTATTTATTTACTTACTTTATTCTCTATGCACACATTGCGATGCACATTTCTGCACTAGATGGACATGGAGATTTACATGGAGTTTCTACTAATTGTTGAGTATATATTTTATCATCAACAACAAACTTTTCTCCTTCTCCAAAAGCATTATTATTATCCATTTCAAAAAATGGAGTTGCTATTAGTGCATAAATTAAAGTCGTCATTACAATAGACGGAATTGCAATAACTGATTTTTTCATATACTTTTCCTTATTATATATATATAACGTATTTGAATAAAAATATTTTAATACAAAATTAGACAACTATTTCTGTAAATGTTTTCTCTACCTCTAAAGAGTATAGGCATTGTTTATAGATTTTTTTAATATCCTAATACTAATGACTTGTTTTTTATTTTATTTTATGCATAAATTAATTAATCTATTACACTAGCGACATGTTGTATTAAATTCATTTCTTGAAAGCGATATATAGTTTATTGACTTTAATATTACTACTTCAAGCAAAAGAAGTGGAATGGATTTACATAAGACATTGTCATAGCCTGGATCAAATTACAGTCATTCATTAAAAATCTCCTACCCGTCTATCATCATTTGTTGTTATTTGGTTAGGCTATGACATTAACAATAATTCAATATAATATCAGCAATTAACATTGTTCACCGATTTTTAAATATTTAATAGCATTAATAAAAAATTGCTCGTTAGCACCAAAAGTAAAATTTGGTTAGCCATGGCCTTTCATCTATCTATATGATTCTTGGGTTTAAATATAGAGATGTAGGTCATGGCAATTAAACTACTTAGAAAATAATTTTGTTAATTAACAATGTTAATCAAATAATAAATAAAATAATTTACTAGTTTCATTACCTATTTACCAGTACATGCGACTGACTTGAGTGCTATGGATTTGAAAAAATAGTTGTCTCCATATCATAGCCTTTCTATATGCGTAGTTTTTGATTACTATGTATATAGAAGGCTATGACAATAATTTGTTGCTAACTATTTAATTAATTAAATTTTCCGCAATTTTTTAAATAGCATAATTAGCATATGAATATACAAACTAACTAAATACAGACGAAGATTCACAAATCATTACCATAGCCTTCTACATTATTATTATTCTTGTGGATGCTATTTTGGAGGGATATGGATTTCTATTATTTTCTTTTTTTACCAATAAATTGTCTCCAATTATTAAATATTATATATTGATATATATAATAGATATTTTGCATAATTAGAAAAGCTTACAGCTATATTCCTCTTTTTTAGCAGTTATTTCGTAGATTTGCTAAATTATGATATGTTATCTAGAAAACCATTATTGTTTAGATCATTTACTGGACTGGAACTATCTGAATTTGATTCCATTTGCAAAGAAGTAGAATCAAAATATCCAGAATATGAGATAAAACGTCTATCTAAAAGAAAGGATAGAACAAGATCAATAGGTGCAGGAAGACATTTCAAACATTCAATCAAAGACAG
>JAATVJ010000326.1 GCA_014523515.1 Nitrososphaerales archaeon TH1177
GTCCACATACTCTCATTACCTTTTTGTTATATGGCATCTCCATTGCAAGGTATTCATGCAATGCTCTGTTGGAATCCAATCCAATCTAAACCATATACGTACTACAAAACATCTCAAGATAACAGTAGGAGAATAGACATATGGTCTACCACGTCCTCCTCTACTGTTATGTGGCCAATGAATCAACCCACCAATCAAATACAAAATACTAATTAGAATAGATGTTGATCTTTTCTGCTGTGCTAGTTTATTGGCTTGGATGATAGTTTGTCACCAAAACATCATACACCAATAGACTAGCTTTATTCGTTATGAAAATGGAATAATTATGACCCAACCTCAAATATTTAGCCTTTTGTATGACACTGGGGAATAAACAAATAAAAATTAATGAAATTTTTATACTTTAATTCTAAATCATCTTCTTTAAGCATGCGAAAAAAAAGAAATTGTTTATATAACAATCTTAAAGTAATAAGATATGAAAAAGAATCAAAATACATATTTTATCACTATTGTATCCTTTATAGTATATATTTACATTATCAATATACTACTCAAATTAAGGTACCGCTATGCCTTTAACTATTTTAATTTTTGAAAATCCTATATTATATTATAGTAAATATAATAATGATGGATAAAGATTATAAAAATATCAATTTACCACTAGAAACTCGCTTTGTTGGTAAAAGAATTTATCATTGTAAAAGAATACGATCGACTCAACAATTAGCAATTTCCTTTGCTGAAACCAATATTACCAATGAAAATGGAACTGTTATTTTAGCAGATGAACAATATGATGGAAAGGGCAGAGGAAATAAAAAATGGATTTCACCTAAAGGAGGTTTATGGATGTCATTAATTATCAAACCTAGAATTGAACTTGATAAAATTAATATTTTATCTTTGATCGCAGCAATCTCTGTTTGTGAAGCTATAAATGAAACATCTAACTTAGAAAGCCGTATAAAGTGGCCTAATGATATTGTAATAGATGATAAAAAACTCGCAGGAATAATAATTGATTCTAGTATTAATGATAGTAATATAGACTATGTTGTGATTGGTATCGGAATTAACATGATGGTAGATATTATCAAAATCGATTTGTCTTTAGCCTCTAGCGATCTATTACCACAAAAAGTAACATCTATACAAAATGAAAATAAAGAGAAATGTATTGATCGTTTCTTACTTTTAAAACAACTATTAAAAAGGATTGAATATTATTTGTTTTTAGTTGAGAATGAAAAAGAGAAAAGAAAAATAATTGAAATTTACAAAAAGCTTAGTAATACCCTCGGAAAGAGTATATATGTCTATGGAAAGGATATAAAAGGATATTATGCAATTGCAAAGGATATGGATCTCGATGGAGGACTTATCTTAAAAAGAGAAAATAAAATATTAGAAAAAATATATTGTGGAGAAATTTCAATTAGAGGAAAAGAAATATGAAACAAATTTGTATTTCAGATTATAACTTTAATAATTTTTCAGAATTCTCTAAATTATTAATAACATGTAATAAATCCTAAATATTATAATATGGATATATGTTAGGAAATTCTTATTATTGTAAAGAATTTCTTCACTTTTTTAATATGGAGATTAATAGTTGAATTTAAATATAATAACAACTATTTTTTAACATTACAGATAATAGCAATATCATTAACATTTGTTCCTGTTCTGCCGGTAATTATTTGGGACCTAATTTTTTTTAGTAACGTTCCACTATCATGAGAATTTAAATATGGATTGATATCTATTTTTTCTCTATCAAGAGTATATAGTGTTAAAGGAGATACTAAACCTCCGGCAGCTTCAGAATTACCATCTATTCCATCTGTTCCACAACAAATAATAGTGAAATCCTTTAACTCTTTACAACTTTGTAGATAGTTGATCGAAGAAACTATTATCTCTTGATTTCTTCCCCCTGTTCCTATTTCTCTGTTTTTAGAATTATCTTTTAAATTTAGATTAACCACAGTTTCTCCTCCTAAAACATATGCAAAAGATCCGTTACCAAAATTGATATTATTAAAGGAATTTATGTGAGATGAAATTAGTAATTCTGCTAATTCTTTTCCAAAAACTTTAGCTTCTGAATTAATATCGGATCCCAAATATTTTGTTTTTATTCCAAATTTAAGCAATTCATTCATGGCTCTTTTGCAAGCAATTTCATTATTTCCAATTATAATATTACTTACTCTTTTGTAAATTTTATTTTCCACTTTGGGTGTTTCTTCAAGAATACCCCTATTACCATCTTGTAATACCTTCTTAACATTTAAAATATCTATGACATTTTTCTCATCAATGTTCCATATATTATATTTTTTGAGTATCTCTATTGCATTTGCAAATGTAGAATTATCTCCAACAGTAGGGCCCGATCCTATAACAGTTAAATCATCACCAATAACATCAGATAAAATGAGAGTTATTATGTGTCCTTTTTGATTAAGATATCTTGGGAGCTGGCCTCCTTTGATTTTCGAAAGATGTTTTCTCACCGTATTAATTTCATGTATAGAGGCTCCTGATTTTAATAATAGTTTTGTAATTGCTTGTTTAGATTTGAGTTGCACATTATCTAAAGGTTGACACATCAATGAGGAGGCTCCTCCCGATATAAGTACAAATACTAAAGATTGGGTCTGAATTTTTTTTAATAGATCGATCATAGTTTTTGTTCCATTGATACTGTTTTGATCCGGAATTGGATGCCCGGCTTCTATTACAATTAATTTATCTGGTATTACCTTTTCACCGTAAGGAATAGTTATTGCGCCTGATGAAAACTCCAAATTCAATGTTTCCATTAAAGATTTAGCCATTCTTGCTGTTGCCTTTCCTGCTCCAAATATATGAAAAGATTCATAGTCTCGTAAATCAAAAAAATATTTAACACCATTTACATCTTTTATGACAATTTCATTATTATTTTTGATATTGATAGCTTTTTTTATTAAAAAAGATGGATCAACAACATTAATGGCCTCCTTCAATGCAGATAGTGAGATATTAAAAGATTCAAATTGACCATGATATTGACGTAAAGCTGTTTCATTTTGTATGATTTGCATTTTAATTAGGTTGGAATATTAGCTATATTATTATATGGAAATTTTTTAAAATATAGTATTAATTCTGTTAATTTTTTATAAAAATATTTTATTTACAGATCATACAATCATATCAGTTTGTACTATAAGATGGTATATAAATTGCATAAGAATATTAAACTTATAGATGCCCCCTGATGGATCCCACTTGAGAGAATATATAGCAAATAAGATTAAAAAGTTATTTAAAGCATTAGATCTAAATAGAAAATTTTTTTACTATTACCTCAAGTCAGCAAAATCATCTATATACTCAAAACCATCTTGTGGAATAGGTTTCCTACCCATAAACCCTTCATTCTTTCCATGCCAAAATTTCACCTTATTTTCTCCAAATTTCCAGCATAACCATATTTCTTTATCATTTCTAATTGATGGAAAATCGAGTAAGCCTTCATCAACACTTTTTACCATTACTCCCATGTCTTCCAATTCCTGAATCATTTTATATAAAGATGTAACAATATGATTAAGCTCTTGTTTTTTCTTTATGAATTTCTCAAAAGAACAGTTAGAATCTGAAAGATTCTGTAGCTCTTCTTGAATATCCATTACATTATTCTTACAGTATAATATTTCATCAAACTTTTTTTTTACTTTTGGTAAAATAGTATTTGCTTTATCTACGGTGAAGAGTGTAAACATAAATCATGTGTGAGATCGACCCAAGATAATTTATATATTTTCACTAATTATAAAAAAAGTTAGAAGGTAAAAGAATATCCCAAATGTACAAGATATCCGCTAAAACATTTTTATTTTATTAATTGATCTAATTTTTTATTATTGAAGTGGTATTATAAATCTAAGAATCTATTTGATAATTTTTTGTACTTATAATCGAAAAATACTACATAAAATATAAACAAATAATAGAAAATTCATTGATAATCATATGGTTGATAGTTTCAGTTTGGCTCAGAATTATAAGGATTAAATTTCTATTTGCTTCTATTATAGCTATTACTAATAGTTTATTATATTCATACTTTGCCTATAATCAATTCAATATAATTGATGCCTTCTTAACATATACAGGAGTAATTTTTCTGCATGCTAGCGTTGATATTCTTAATGATTATTGGGACTATAAAAGAGGAATAGATACAACTACTAAAAGAACTGCCTTTAGTGGTGGAACAGGTATTTTGCCAGAAAAAAAATTAAAACCAAATACAGTATACAGAGCCGGACTATTGTGTATGTTTATCGGATTGTTTATTGGAATATATTTTGTTTTTCATAGCGGTTTTATAATTGCAATTATTTTAGCAATTGCAGTCATATCTATTTATTTTTATTCTACAGCTATTGTAAATATTGGTTTAGGAGAGACGCTCGTTGCAGTTAAAGGTGCAATGATTGTCATTGGCGCTGCATATGTACAATCAGGAATTATAGACTATTCAATTGTTTTTCTAGGAATAATCATCGGATTATTATCTTCGATTGTTTTATTTATTGCCTCATTTCCTGATTTCAATGCAGACAAAGCAAAAGGTAGAAAAACATTAGTTATATTATTGGGCAAAGATAAAGGATCAAAGATTTACCCATTTATTATTGGTTCTATTTATTATTTGGTAGTTATAGGCATAATATTAGGATATTTACCAATATACGCAATTATTACTTTGATTTCAATGCCTTTTGCTATTAGATCATCAAAAATATTACTAAAAAATTATGAAAAATTAGAAGATTTAGTTAAAGCAATTTACAATACAATTACTTTTTCAAGAACATTTGGTTTTGGTTTAATAATAAGTTACATAATTGCTATTATTATTAAATAATATTATATTTATAGTATATTTGTAACATATTAAAATTAGTTTTTTATCTTTTCAAAAAAATAAAATATTTCGGATTAATGAAATACTAATTTATTGTTTTATTGTTTTTAATGAAAAAATAGTTGGGTTAAGAGAAATTCCGCATTTATTACATCTTCCACTAAAAGGACGTATACAATCTCTTATAGATTTCAGATTTATCATTCTATTAATAATAGTTCCACAATTTCCACATACAACTTCTAAACAAGGATAAGACATTATCAATATCAATCATAAGTAGAATAATATATTTGTTGTAAAAGATTGTTAACAATTTTGATAAAATTAATATTTTTAAATCGATATAAAATTTTTTACCAAAAAATTACACAAAAAAAGAATGCAATCACTATAAAAAAAATAAGATAACAATTTTTGTATAAATTAGCTAATGATATTAATAAAAATATTAAATCATTATTATATCTAATTATTTTGTAGTATTTTTCCTTTTTTATAATCAATAAGTATAGAAGAAGAAAATATAAACATTAGAAAAAATTTGACCATATATTGATAAAATTTATCATTTATAGAATCTGTATATCTAAAAGCAGCAAAGGCTAAAAAAAAGATAAATATTTGTTAAGGTAGATTTACTCGCTATAAAATTTAAGCTGAAAGCACCGAATTGATTATTGTTTAAAAAGAAAAAAATTAATTAATAATTAACTCAAAGAAGAGTATCATATAAAAATATTTTTTTACTTTTAATTAAGAATTTCTATATCCGGTAATAAGATATTAACATTAATAAGAAATATATTATTTTATATACAGAAAAAACAAATAAATAATTATAAAAAATACTTCAATTATACTATGCCTATTGATCCAGTCTGTGGAATAGAAATGGATGAAGAATTAGCAGTTCCTTTGAAGCATGATAATAAGACATATTATTTTTGTTGTGAAGGATGTAAGGGAATTTTCAAAAGAAAGCCCAATAAATATAACAAAAAGTAATTTTGGATGTAGTTTATCCTAGATAATATATATTTTATTACCCACTCTTGATGATATCTTAATGAAATCGGCAAAAATAATATCCAAAGGTGTAGTTGAGATAATAGAATCTACAGAAAATCAATTTAAACTTCATTCAGATGGTGATATTTTGGTGAAAATGAAAGCCTGTGGAATTTGTGGTTCAGATTTAGAAAAAGTCTATGGTAAATATGGAATGGCTTCGGCAAGACTTGGTCATGAACCTGCAGGCGAAGTATTAGCAGTTGGAAAAATGGTTAGAGAATTCAGTATTGGAGATCGTGTATTTGTTCATCATCATGTTAGTTGTAATTCATGTCATTATTGTAGACATGGAAATAATACAATGTGTGACTATTATCAAAAAAGCAATATTGATCCTTGTGGATTAGCCGATAAATTTATTGTTCCGTCCTGGAATGTTTCACATGGCGGTGTATTAAAATTACCAGATAATTTAAGTTTTGAGCAAGCATCTTTAATAGAGCCTTTAGCATGTTGTATAAGAGCACTTAATAAAATCGAATTTCAAAAAGGCGATGATTTTATCATTTTTGGAGGGGGACCGGCAGGTCTTATGTTAATAAATTTAATTAGAATATTTGGAGCAGGAAAGATTTTTATTTTAGACATAAATGATTTTAGATTAAAATTTTGTAAAAAATATAATTCAGACGTAATAATTATCAACCCACAAACTGAAGACTTTTCTCAAATTATTAAAGATAATACGAACAACAGAGGTGTAGATATATCAATAGTTGCAACAAGTAGCTTGATAGCATTATCTAATACTTTTGAAA
>JAATVJ010000327.1 GCA_014523515.1 Nitrososphaerales archaeon TH1177
AACAGCCACAAATCAAGCAGCAGCTGGTGGTGGTGGTAGTAGCAGTGGATCAGGAACAAATACTGGGGGATTTACAAATCAGAGTGAAACTAATATAGGAGCAAATGCAAATACTACAGATAAATCTGCATCAGCTGGATCCTAATAATATATATCAAAAGATAAAAATAATCATTTTTTATTAATATAATTTATTACGGGATCATATTTATGACTAACAAGCGAGACTATTATGAAGTTTTAGAGATATCAAAGAATGCTAGTAAAGATGAAATTAAAAATGCATACAGAAAACTAGCTTTAAAGTTCCATCCTGATAGGAATAAATCACCAGGTGCAGAAGAAAAATTCAAGGAAATTTCTGAAGCTTATGCAGTTCTATCAGATGATGAAAAGAGAACAAGATATGATACTTATGGCCATGTCGGTCCTGAAGATGCATTTAGGGGATCTGAAGCAAACTTTGAAGAGATCTTTAGAGATATGGGTTTTGGTGGCTTTGCAAAAACTATTTTTGAACAAATGTTTGGAGGTAAAGGAGGAGGAGGATTTGAAGGATCTGATCCATTTGGTGGATTTAATTTCAATATAGGCGGCAATAGAAGAAAAGGCAGAGATGTCTTATATGATATGGAGCTCTCATTAGAAGATGTTCTAGTAGGAAAAAAAGATGAGATTGAATTACCAAAATTTGAAAAGTGTAGTAATTGTGGTGGAACAGGAGCTGCGTATGGAACTAAACCACGTATATGCAATACTTGTAATGGTCAAGGTCAAACTCGCAGAGTTTATAATCAAAATCGTTTTTCAACATTTATTTCGTTAGAACCATGTCAAGCATGTAGTGGAAAGGGTCAAGTAATTGATAAACCTTGCAATATTTGTCTAGGATCAGGTAAAATAAAACAAAATAAGAAAATAAAGATAAATATTCCTGCTGGCGTTGAAGATGGAATGACTTTGCAATTAACTGGTGAAGGTGAATATTCAGAACAAGGTCCCCCAGGAGATCTTTTAATCAGACTTCATATTTTGCCTCATAATTTATTTGAAAGATTAGAGGATGGCCATGTATTATACAATCTAAATCTCGATTATCCTAGTTTAGTATTAGGAACTGAAATAAAAATTCCAACTTTACATGGCTATGAGAAATTAAAAATCTCTGCAGGAACTCAAACAAACACAATTTTAAAGATCAAGGGAAAAGGATTGCCACGATATGGAACATATGGCAAAGGAGATCAATTAGTAAGGATACAGGTTAAAATTCCAAATAATATTACAGAAAAACAGAGACTTCTTTTGAAAGAATTAAATAAAGAATTTGCAAAATATAAGTAACTTTTTAATATACATAATTATTTTAACCTAAATTAAAATGACATATCCCTTTGATGATTGGTTTAGAAGAAAAAGATCAGCGAATTGGTTTCCTGATATCGATAGTATGATGTGTGAAATGGAATGGAAAAATTGATGGACGAAGCTTTTAAAAATTTTGGACAACCAGTTCCAAAAAAATTCATAAAGGAACATAAATTAGATGATGGATCAACTGTAAAAGAATTCGGTCCTATTGTATATGGTTATTCAGTAAAAATTGGTGAAGATGGTAAACCGATAATAAGAAAATTTGGAAATGTTGATGTTTTCTCACATTCAATCACTGACAGCTCTCATGATACACAACAAGAAAGAGAACCTCTGATTGATATAATAAATGGAAAAGAAGAGATAAAGATTGTTGCAGAATTGCCAGGAGTTGCAAAAGAGAATATCAAATTATATGCTAATGAAAATACTTTAACTATAGAATCTTCAACTTCAGCAGAAGAAAGAAGATATTATAAAAAAATTGAATTTCCAGAATTTGTCGAACCGTCAAGCGGAAGATCCCATTATAAAAACGGAATAGTAGAAATTACATTTAAAAAGAAAAATTTGACTAATAAAGGATTACAAATTAATATAGATTAATATTCAATAACATATATATCTATTATTTTTTATTTAATTATAATATAAATATTTTGTTACTAGATATAAAAACTTGGTATATATTAATACAAATCAAATATTTTAAATCTTTACTAGTTAAAAATTAAAGTCTTTCTTTTTTATTATTAATTAAAACTTTTTTTCCATATCAATAAAATATCCTTATAATAACTATTATAGATAATAATGGAGTTTTCCTTTTTATATTCATCGAGTCTATTAGCTTTCATTATAGGTATCGCAGCTACAATTTTAACTCGTTATAGTAGCATTCCTCAAATAATAAAAGGATTTAAAACTAAAAAAATGGATGATGTTTCATTCTGGCTTATATTTTATTTAACAGTTGGATTATTTTTATATGTAATTTATGGGATAATTATTGATGATCTCATAATTATTTGGGGAAATGCAATAGGTGTAATTTCAAATATAATTTTAATTATTCTAAAAATTAAATACTCTGTTAAATCATTTGAATAATTTACAATATAAATATACTATAGGTTATAACTGTTTGATGGTTCTAAACTTAGTTATTATAGATAAGTATGTCAATAAAAGTTTAGTAATTACTTAGATTTTATTTAGTACCAGATATAAGAATGATAAATGGATTATAAAATAAAGATCTTTTACTTTGAGCTCTAAGAAGAAGAAAATAAAGATTGAATTGGAAGATGATACGGGTGGTAAGTATAATCTCTCATTAGAGGGCAATTTTTCAAAGGAAAAGATATTACAAATTATTGAACTTATGGAGCTTGTACGTTCAGATTCAGTGGATAAAATAACTAATTTATCTAAAGAAAATAACAGTATTTTATCTGTTGATTCAAAGATCTGGAATATAATCGAGCAATCCTTTTATTATAATACATTTACTTCATCTGATATTGTTAATATTTATAACAAAAAATATAATGAGACAATCAAATTAAGTATTATATCTACTTATCTTGCTAGATATGTTACAAAAGGTAAATTAAAGAGAGCTAAAAGACTACGAGAATATGTATACGATTTAGTTAGAAACACTTCTACAGATGCAGATTCTATTAATACTAATATAGTCTCATCCACTTCTTCTGATAATGATGATAATAAAATCGTCTATGATGTTAGAAGAAAGACAATAGACGATCTTAAAAATTAAAATTAATATTAATATTAATTTATAATTTAAATTTAAATATTTATTTATTGAAATAAATACTAATTTAAATAACAATGGTTTCTATTTTTTATTAAATTAGGCTATTGATATTGTAAAATAATCTTTGTGGAAAGTTAAAAATCTCCAAATCCTCCAACATCAAATCCTCCAAAGTCTCCCATATCTCCGCTTTCTGATTCTCCTCCTCCGGTGCTCGCCTGTTCGGTACCTGTTTCTCCACCTGCAGCTCCTTCTGCTCCACTTTCACCTGCCATTGATTGTTCCATGGGATTTAATGCCATTCCCAAAAAAGACATCATAGTCATAAAGAATAGAACATCTATTATTCCTGAAAATATCATTAACGGGACCCATGCTCTATTAGCTTCCATGTATGTTTGCAATTGAGCTTTATTTCCCTTCCCATTATTATACATCTTTTGAGCTTGACGCCATTTTTGTTCTAATTCTTCTTTTTTGGAATTTAAAAGTCTAATTCCTGTATCTGTAATAGATATTTTAACTTTTTTGTTACCAAAAATACTCCTCTTCTCATTTTTTATTATTAGTCTTTGAGTTGAAAGATCATTTACTATTAATTCTACTTCTTCCTTATTCATTTTGAGAACTTTTGCAATTTTATTTAGATCTTGTATTCCTCTAACAATTGCATCAAGTATCATAAAATGACGTGGGCTATCGTTAATTCTTTCTCCAGAAGACATTCTTTATAATATGCTATACTCATTTAAATCCTTTTTTGATAAAAATCATAATCAACAGCTGATCTTAACCAAAATTTTATTTCAATAAATATATAATATTTTTTTAAATATATCTAAATTTATAATTGATTATTATGTAGATAATAAAGGGCAAATAACTAAATAGTAATAAAAAATAACCTGATAAAATATATGTAATTAGGCTATATAGAAATGATCATAGATAACAATATTTTATAGATACTTTTTGAATAAATAACGGCAATTAAAATACGTTAGATTAGCAGATCAGTTATTACGTATTCTCAAACATTATTGTAATTAAACCATATTATTATATTATGTATTTTCTACTTCAAATAGCTCTCTTTAAAATAAAAACTATTATTGTTACCAATTAATACAAAATATTGTTTTATAAAAATCAGTTAAAAACATCTCCATGCATATTTTATTTTTTAAATATGTCATTATACCTTAAGATAGTTAATAGTTAAAAAACGTCCATTAAAATTTGGATTTATATTACAGTTTATTCTTCTTATTTTTATCATCGATTTTATTACTCGAACTAGAAAATTTTATGCTATTTGCAAATTTTAGTACATATGGAGTAGCAAAAGATGTAATTATTGTAACAACACTTAGTATTGGTAATATAGATGAAGTAATTGCACCTACATCCTGTCCACCCTTTGCTATAACTAGAGACATTTCACCTTTTGCTGTTGCCAATCCTAAACCTACTTTTAATCTCTCATTATAGTCAAATTTAGATTTTGATAATATAGCTAAAACTAAAAGTAATTTTACAGTAAAAGCTGTTAATATTAATACAATTACAGGAACTATGTATAATGGGATAAGTGCAACATTAACCAAAGCTCCTATTGATACAAAGAATAATGCAGAAAATACATCTCTTAACGGTATGGTAATAACTTTAGCCACTGTGGCACTTCTGGATTCAGCCACTAAAACTCCAGCTAAAAACGCACCTATTACAACTGATAAACCTAACATATTAGCAATAAATGATAAACCAAAAGCAAGTCCTAATATTACTATCAAGAGAAGAGCATAATCATTCGTTTTTCCTATTTTGTCTATTAGATTAGGTAAAAATTTTGAACCAAGTATAAGTATACTTCCAATAAAAACTACTGCTATAGCTATAGATATTGATATAGGAAAAATTGCAATTTCTTCAGTATTTATTCCAGCAACTGCTATGGATTGTAATATTGCTAAAGTTGATACAGCCACAATATCTTCAACTATTAAAACTCCTAGTATTAACATTGATGATCGCTCTTTTATTTTTCCTAATTCTTCCAATACCTTGATAGTTACTACAGTACTGGTAATAGACATGGCTAATCCTAAAAACATTGAATCAAAAGTAGTAAATCCTAATCTTTGGGCAACAAAAAAAGTTATAATCAGAGTTCCAATTGACTCTGTTAATCCAACCATCATTGAAATTTTACCTATTTGTTTGAGTTTTGCTATAGGAAATTCTATACCAATTACAAAGAGAAGCATTATTATACCTAATTCAGCAAATATGTTGACAGTTTCTATCGACTTAATTAAAGAAAATGGTGGAGTGTATGGACCAATAATCATTCCTGCTATTAAATAACCAATGACCATGGATTGTTTTAATTTATGAGTTAAAAATAGCATTACTGCTGCTACTATCATAATTACAGCAAAATCTTGAACAATAAATTCTGAAGACGTTGTTGATTCGGTAAGAGAAAAAATACTAAATACTGAAAAGAATAATAATAAAATATCCATAACCTATTCTTTATAAAATCATCTAAGATAAAAATTAAGAGGATGCAAAAAGAAAAATTATACATATAATAAAAATATATTATTCCAATTGCTCTTTAATAATATTATTAAAAATATATATTATTGATAAAAGTTATTTTTTTATGATACTAAAAACAAATAATATTATTGAACATATAAAACCTATAGCTGAAATTATAGGATTATATGAGAATAAAAATGCAGATCCAATAAATAATGCAGATGCAAAAATACTCTTGCCTAAAAATGCATAACGTCTATCTGTTTTCTTAATATTTGATTCTTGATTATCTAAATATGTTTTTATAGTTTGTGATAAATTTGCCGATGCTTCTATATTTTTTACAAATTTCTGAAAAGAATATTTTATTTCTTCAATATACGCCTCTTTAATTAACCCTTCCTTTTCGAATAAATTCGAAAGAACTTTTACAAATTGGAATTTTACTTGGTGTTGATTATAAATGCCTTCAACAATTGAGGTCATCCTCATATAGAGTGCTAAATATTTGGGCAACCTAAAGGGAAATTTACTCAAAGTCTTATTTGATAAATCCATTAAAGATTTCACTTCCATTTTATCTACGTGTTTTCCATGCATCGATCTAATACTCAGTTCAATAGCCTTTTCTATAATATTTCTATTAGTAGTATAATCTAATGTTCCAAGTTGATATAATACATCAACGGTTCTTACAGGATCTTTATCAATTAAACCTAGATATAATCTAATCAACAATAATCTAGTTTCATTATCAAGTCTTCCAACCATTCCAAAATCATATAGAATTATTGAACCATCATCTTTGACAGCTATATTTCCAGGATGAGGATCAGAATGAAAAATATTATTACGTAATAACATCTTAAAAAATACATGATGTATTAATATTACTAATTGTTGTCTATCAATACCTTTTTTATCTAATGTTTCTATATCTGTTATCTTTATTCCAGGTTCATATTCTGTAGTTATAATATGTTTAGAAGTTCTATCAAGTATTACATTAGGAATTATAACTTTTTTCTCATTAGCTAGATTTTTTTTAATTATCAATAGATTCTCTGCTTCTTTTATGTAATCCATTTCTTCATAGATAGTTTCAGTAAATTGAGAAAACATTCCTTCTACTGAAAATGTTAAATTAGGATCAATAAATCGAGAAACTAATGGAATCAATTTTTTTAATATTGAAATATCTTCATCTACGATTCTTTCAATTCCTGGCCTTGAAATCTTTACTACAACATCCTTTCCATTATATTTGGCATGATATACTTGCCCTAAACTAGCTCCAGAAAAAGCATCCTTGTTAAAATAATCAAAATTTTCTTCTAAATTTCCTAATTCTTCATCAATTATTTTTTTTACTTTTTCAAAAGGCTCTACTGGAACATCGTCTTGTAAAGTAGCAAATACTTCTAAATATGGCTGCGGTAATATATCAGAACGAGAAGATAGCCATTGACCTAATTTTATATACGAGGGTCCAAGTTGAATGAAAATTTTTAGTGCCTTTTGTGCATTTTTTCTATATTTATTTTCATCTATATTTTTTCCTTCACGTTTTACCCACTCTTTTCTGTCTCTCCTAAAATTGATTATTAGTGGTAATAATTTTATTATGATTTTTATTAATTTAAATTTAGAATTATTCTTGTTTGTCATTTCAAAAATAAATCTTTAAACAATAATAAAAAATCTACTTATATTTTCTTAATTTTGATTTTCTAATAAAGTTATGCAAATAATAAGTTGTAATATATGTTGTTGTTCCAGCTAATATACCACTAATAATTCCTAGTGGCAATGCTTTTAATTGATTATCATTGTCATTTCTTTTTTTCTTTTTATAAAATGCTGTACCTACTTTTAGACCAATCGTACTTGCCATAATCCCACATATGATATATTCTGGAGCATCTTTCAAGAGATGTCCAATGGGATCGATTCTTGGATCAACTTTATCCATATGTACACTATAGTAATTCTCATATTCTCTAATATGTAAAGTTCCATACCGATATTGTTTCTCTGCTCCTTTTTTACTTCCTAGATTTGTTTCAGTACAATCAATTATAGGTCTGACGGATTTAGGAACAAGAATATTGCCTTCACCGTCAATGTATTTCATCTATATTAGAATTAAACAAATATCATATAAATTATAACTTACTTAAAATTTTATTTATAATAGAGATATAGTTTAACATAAAAATTAATAAATATAGGGAGGAGGAAAAAGTATATTTACTTTGAAGAAAAATATTCTCAATTTATAGTTGAATCAAATGAATAAAGCTAAATTATTACATAGTAAGAGAGTCTATGCAGGAAAAATATCCATTAGAAAAGATGAATTTATTTTACAAGACAAAAAAATTGAGAAGGAAATTGTCGAACATTCTCCATCAGTAGGACTTATTCCTATAATTGATTATTCCAATATTCTTCTAATTACACAATATAGACATCCTGCAAAAAGGACTCTATTAGAAATACCTGCTGGAAAAATAGAAGATGGAGAAACAAAAGAACAGGCTGCTAGAAGAGAACTGTATGAGGAGACAGGTTATACAGGTACATTATCTTTTTTGACAAAATGGTATCTAGCACCTAGTTATGATACTGAATTAATGTACGTTTTTTTAGTAACTAATTTAAAAAAAATAAGAGATAAACAAGGTAGCGATGATGATGAAAATATAAAATTAAAAAAACTAGGACTAAAAACTGCATTAAAAAAGTGTATTAATGGTGAAATTATAGATTGTAAAACAGTTGCAGCATTACTTGTTTATCAAGAATATATCAAATGGTATAAAAATAATAACAGTAAAATGGTATAATCTCGAATTTTAAAAATTTCAGAATAATCTTTTGTGTATTAATGAATAAATTATAAACATTTTCTAAATATAAATTATTATTTAATTAATGAATATCATTTATTATTGATATGTGTAGCACACTGTACAATGTGGCAATTATTCGTCAATGTACATTATTGCTGAAACAAATATGGACCAAAAGGATTTTTTATTATTTGGATATGTAATGATTCTGCAGCAAAAACCTTTCATTATAATATGTATCAGCAGGCATAGTCATTTGTTGCTGTGTGGCATGTATTAATAAGAGCAGAAATTTAATTACTAAACTAGTAGTTGATTTAAATCATATATTGTTATTGGTAAATAATTTTATCTAATTTTCCAACTTATGACACTATATATACCATATTCACTATTGGACTTTTAATTGACATTGACAATTATTATTTTATAATTAAAAGCAAGCAAAATTCATTCAAAATAGAATAGATACAATCAAAAATATATGGATTAATATAATTTTTCTTCTAAAATTATTGTTATAGTAATTGTTTCATTATGTGGTTAGAGTTAAAATAGCTTGTGCTATGTCACCTTTAGAATCAATCAAGGCTTGAATAGCTTTTTCTCTTGCTACATTAGCTTGCTGCATAACTAGGACTATGTCTTCTTCTTTGAATGATGGAATTTCTCTTTGTTTTTCTTCAATATCTGTAGCAATAATTTGGAAAATTGTATTGTCTTTTCCTTTCATTTCAACTACTTGTGGTTTTATAAGATACATTTCTTTAGTATCAGTTTTTATTATTACCTCCTCAATTCCTTCCATTTCATTCATCTCTAAACCCATCTTTCCAAGCATTCTTCTCATTTCTCTGTTTCCTCCACGCATCATATCAATTATATCTGATATTGTTGAGTGTTTCTACTTTTTATTCCTTCTCTAATTTTTACTGCTACACCAGAATCAAATTTTTTCATCATCTTATTTCCACAAATTGCTTTTCCTACAGCTAATACTTCATTTCTATTATCAATGACTACTACATCTGATCCATTCTTAACATTTTTTCCACACCATTCTACATGTTTACAAAATAACGATCTTCCTTCGCTAATGAATGGTATTGCTTCGTCTTTTGGAATGACACAATTTTCTCTAAATTGAGTATATTTCACCATCATTTTTGCTCCAAATATAGATAGAGCAAGTCCTCCATCTTTACGTAAAGTAGCAAACAAGTTTGATTCTATAGAAAAATTTTTAATTCTGCCCGTCCTCTTAGAGAATTCACATTGTATTTCTGATGGAAATTCTTCATTTACATTTGTATCAAAAAGTACAGATATGTGATTAATCAGTTTATGTCGAGGGTTTAAAGGTAAAGGTTTCAATCTTTTTTTATATCTATAGTTATCTAATAAAATATTTCTTATATGAAAATTTATTGGTGTTTCTTTAATATAATTATTCATTCATATAAAAGTGGAGGATTATTTAAAAGAAAATTATCTATTTTAAAATTGATTTTAAATACTATATTACAAAATTGATATTCATATCAATAGTATATACGTATATTCCATATATTATCATGAAACCATTTGATTCATTCATTCATTTATTAAAAATTTTATAAGGATCATTAATAATTGAAATAATTGAAATTTTAAAATATAGTAACCGTAAATAATGCATTAGTTAGAAAGAAAAGAAAGAATTTATTTCTTGTTTAGATATTGTTATATTATTATGCCCTTATTCTGTGAATTATGTGGAAATTCCATCCAAATCCCAAAGAATGTAATTATTGATGGTAGTATATTTAATGTATGTTTATCATGTTCAAAACGTGGAAAACCATATGAACCAAAGCAGCCTTCAAAACAAACATTTTCTCCAAAAAAAGGATCCATTCCAGTATCTCAAAAAAAAACCATTAAAGTTTATCCCAAGACAATTCAAATTATTGATGAAAAAGTATTGAAACCTGATTTTGGGACAATCATTAGAGAGGCTAGAATGAAAAAAGGGATAACACAAGAAAAGGTAGCTAATCAGTTAAGTGAAAAAATTACTTTATACAAAAAAATTGAAACAGGTGGAATTAAACCGAACGAAATTTTGTCTAAAAAATTGGAACGCGTTCTAGGAATTCAATTATACGAAAATCTTGTTGAAAATGATGAAAATAATAATGATGATTAATTTATGAATTTTAAAAAAGCTCTTTTAATAACCTATCCTATTGAAGAATCTGTTAACGAAGCATTATCTTTGGCTGAGGCTGCAGGTTATATAGTTAAAAGAATAGTCAAACAGAAACATATTACACGATCAAAATATGGAATTGGTAAAGGTAAAGCATATGAGGTTAAGGATCTAGTAAATGATTTGAATATCGACATAATCCTTTTTGATGAAGTATTAAAACCTACTCAACAATATAATTTAGCAAGTCTATGTAAGAAAGATATTATCGATAGAGAACGATTAATATTAGAAATATTCGAACGTCGAGCGAGTACATCAGAATCACATATTCAAATTAAATTAGCACAATTAAGATATGAAATGGTTAGAATAAAAGAAAAGGTGAAACTTGCAAAAATAGGTGAACAACCAGGATTTTTTGGTTTGGGAAAATATGATGCAGATGTTTACACATTGGCTCTTAATTCACAAATGAGTATTTTAAAAAAGAAACTAGAGAAAGAAGAAAAAAGAAGGACACTATATAGAAATCAACGTAATAGAATTGGAATTCCAACTATTTCACTGGTTGGTTATACATCAGCAGGCAAAACTACATTGTTTAATTCATTAACTGGAGAATCAAAAGCAGTAGGTAAAGAAATGTTTACTACTCTATCTACCTTCACTAGAGCTTTATATATAAATTCCAATCAAAAAGTATTACTATCGGACACTGTAGGATTTGTAAATAAGCTACCAGCTTATATGATAGATGCTTTTAAATCCACTCTAAATGAACTTGTTTATTCTCAATTGATTTTGTTGGTTATAGATATTAGTCAAACTCTCAAGAATATAAAAATAAACCTAAATAGCTGTCTTCATATAATAAATGAATTACAAATTCCTTCAACAAAAGTATTGTATTTACTTAATAAAGTAGATTTAACTACAGTAAATGATGCCTATGAAAAATCTAAAATGTTAGGTTTAAAATATCCAAGTAATATTGTTTTGCCTATATCTGCAAAAACTGGCTATAATACAAATAAAATATTGGATGTTATAGATGTGCTCATTTATGGAAATAATTTAGAAATACAAAATAGTGGCGATTTTCAAAAATGAATATAGCAGTACTTCGAATAGGTCATAGATTAGTCAGAGATGATCGCACAACTACACATGTAGCATTAGTTTCCAGATCCTTTGGTTGTAATATTCTATATATGACTGATGTTAATGATGATATAAAATCTACAATTGATGATGTAAATAATAGATGGGGATATGCATCAAATTTTAAAATTGAAATAGTCAAAAATTGGAGAAATACAATATTAAATTGGAAAAAAAACGGTGGTATAGTTATACATCTTACAATGTATGGGTTAAATGTAGATGATATAATCAGTAAAATTAAAAATAGCAGTAATGATATTTTAATAATAGTAGGGGCTGAAAAAGTTCCAAGTGAAGTTTACAAACTTTCTGATTATAATATTGCTGTAAGTAATCAACCACATTCTGAAATATCTGCTCTAGCTATTGTTTTAGATAGAATATACGAAGGAAAACAACTCAAATTAAATTTTGAATCAGCAAAGATGAAAATTATTCCTTCAATTAAAGAAAAGATAATAGAAAAAAATAATTATTTGTGCAATACTGAATTATAATTAACTGCTAATTATATGCTATTTAATAAACTATAATATTTATACAATAACTTGCCATCTATCCTCAAATCACTTGATTTTTTTGGTTGTGATTCCATAAAAAATATAAGGTTTTGTATAAATGATTAATATATTGAAAAAGAATGTAGAATTAACTAAAGTTAAACATAAGAAAGATTCTTTTGCTAAACCTACTAAAGAAAAATGGGGATTAGAAAAAGAAACTGATAATTTTGCTAATAAAGTTAAACTTTATAGACAAGGAAAGTTATCTGATGATGATTTTCGAAGATTTAGACTTCAGCATGGAGCATATGGATCAAGATTAAGACCTGATTATAGTATGATAAGAATTAAAGTTCCTGGTGGTGAAATCACTCCCGAGCAACTAGAAAAAATAGCTAATTTGTCTGAAGCATTTTCTATTGGATCGGCCCATGTTTCAACTAGACAAAATATCCAATTACATTGGGTACAATTAGAGGATGTCAGCGAAGTAATGAGAGGATTAGTAGAAGCAGGATTAACAACTAGAGAAGCTTGTGGTAATACTGTAAGAAATGTAATGTGTAGTCATTTTGCTGGAGTTTGTCCTGAAGAAGTTTTTGATGCTACTCCTTATTCAATGGCAATTGCAAAATTCCTATTACGCAATCCACTTTCTCAGAATTTACCAAGAAAATTCAAAATAAATTTTGGTTGCTGTAGTAAACATGGCCTTGTAAGTATAGCTGATATTGGTTTAATTGCTGATTTAAGAGACGGAAAAAAGGGATTTAGAATTTATCTTGGAGGGGGATTGGGTGCTGCCTCGTTTATCGGTCATTTATTAGAGGAATTCACTCCTGAAGAACAAGTCTTATCAACTTGTATGGCAACCATTAGATTATTTGATAGACTAGGAAACAGGGATAATATGGCCAGAAATAGAATGCGCTATTTAGTAAATGAAATGGGTTGGGAAAAATTTCAAAAAATGGTTTTGAAGGAACGTGCTATTGTAGAAGCGACTATTTCTGAATTTACTAAGAATCTCTATCAAGTTCATTTTAATGATGATTCATATGTTCCAATAAAGAAGCCACTAACAAAATTTAATAAACTTCCTGTTATAGAAACAAATAATATTTCTGGTACGGGTAATGGTTATGATCGTTGGTTTCAGACAAATGTAGTCTCACAAAAACAAGAAGGCTATTCTACAGTATTTATAACCCTTGGAGCAGGTGATATAACAGCTAATCAATTACGGTCTTTAGCATCTATAATACGTGAATTCTCATCAGAATCTGTTGCAAGAAATACTCCACAACAAAATTTTGCAATTAGATATATTTACTATACTGATTTGCCACTAGTTTATAAAAAACTCATGTCTATTGGATTAGCTAATCCTGGTGCTCTTACAATTACTTCAGCAGTAGGTTGTTCTGGTACTACTTCTTGTAATCTGGCTATAACTAATTCTCATAGATTAGCTAAAGAGATTCAAAGGACATTATTGGAATTAGGTTTTGATGTTGATAACGATCTTCGTAATTCAACTATTAAAATAAGTGGTTGTCCTAACTCTTGTGGACAACATGAAATTGCAACTATAGGCTTTTTTGGTGGTGCTGCAAGAATAGGAAATTCTATGGCTCCTGTTTATACTATGTTATTTGGTGGTAATGGTTCTGAAGATGGAAAACTTGGTAAGGCTATTATGCGTGTGCCAGCAAAAAAAGTCATAGAAGTAGTACAGAAAATAGTGGAATTATACAAGAATGAAAAATTACCATCCGAAACATTAGATATGTGGATAGACCGTATTATAAATGGTAATGGAAATGGTAACATAAAAAATATAGAAGATATAAAAATCCTTCTTACACCAGTGACTCAACTTCCTCCATTTGAACAAGGTCAAGAATTCTATCAAGATTATGGTAATGATGTTAAATTTAGTGCAAAGACTGCTAGAGGCGAATGTGCCGCTTGATTCAAAAAGTAAAAGTAATTTCAAAGAATAAAAAAGCTGATCAGCAGAAAGAACTTAGTAAGCATGATATTCAATCAAAGGTTAAAGATATAAAGATAAAAAACTCAATTTTAAAGCGGAAGGATAAGAAAAAGAATACTGCTATTACTACCAATACAAAAACACTACCACAATTTAAAATGAAAAGAAGAACTACTATTACTACTACTGCTGCTCCTTACAAGCTTCCTATTATATGTGATGTAGATACATTACGTACCTTAATTCGAAAAAAAACAGAAGTACGAGTTGTGGATGTTCGTAGAATAGAAGATTATAAAAAAGGACATATTCCTACTGCAGTATCATTACCTCTGGCAGTATTACTCTCGAACGATTCACCTGAGCAGATTGTCAAATTGTTGGAAAGTCTTGGTATCTCTGATAAAATGCCTGTAGTGGTATATGATGATACTTTTGGAGCTTTGGCAGCACGTGTTGCTTGGACCTTTCAATATGTTGGTCATGAGAACACTTCACTCCTTGAAATGACCTATACAAATTGGAAAAATCTTGGTTTGGAAATTGAAAAACGCAATAATAAATTTCCAAAAACTACTCATTCTCTTCAATTAAATAAATCTATTTATGCAGATGCTATATATGTTGAATCTATACAAAACAATCCTGATAAGATCATAATCGATTCAAGAGAAAGACTCAATTTTCTAACTGAACATATTCCTAGTGCAAAAAATATTCCTTATACTATGTTAGGTAATGATAATCATATTTTGCGACCAGTTGATGAGATAAAACGTTTTGTTCAAAATAGAGGGATTCCTCCAGATTCTGAAATAATTACATATTGTGGAAGTGTAGGGACATTATCTGGCCTTGCATTTTATGCATTAAAATTAGCAGGTATAAAAAATGTTAAATTATATTCTAAATCATTTAAAGATTGGAAGTCATTAGGAAAACCAAAAATTGAATTTAAAGATGCCAATTATTGGGATTTATCAGCAGAATAATCAATAAAAATTTTTATAAAAAAATTTATTTTATTTTATTTTATTTTTGTTTGTATCTAAGGATTTTACAAATTCGCTATTTATCTTATTTATTTATTAGGAAATTTGTATTCGATTTCCTAAATTCTTGCTGGGAATCCTCAATGTTATAATTCCGTCAGTATAATTAGCTGTTCCAGTAATTTCATCATCATCATCATTGTCAATTGAAAAAGGTAATAAAATTTTCTTATCTATTTTTGTAGGTCGATGCTTCAAATAAACTGTACCTTTGTATTCGTTATCCGGTTTATTGGCTTTAATAGTAAGTATATTTTTATTTATTCTAAGAATTATGTCATTTTTATTAAATCCTGGCAGATCTATAGTTACAAGTAAATCATTACCATCTTCTACCATATCTACTGGCGGTAAAATAAATTCATAAAATTCCTTGGATTTATTATTGATTTCTTTTATAACTTCTTTAGCCATATATGTTCCAATACCCATAATTATTAATATTATGATTTGAATATAAATCCTTTATTTATTTTATTGATTGATATAATTGTTGCATTGTTTATATTTAATTTGATATAGGTTAATTTTGTGAGAAAATCTGTACCTGAGGTAGATTTCTATTCTGGTGTAGAATGCTATTGTACAAATTTCAAGGGTATAAATGGAACAATAAAGAAAACCAATGAAGAATTTCAGGTATCTGAGATAATAGATTATACATTTTTAAAACCGCCCTATTTTTCTTCAGATCAAAATAATGAACATAAATTTCCACTTTATTTATTGGAAAAACATAACATTGACTCGAATCATGCAATAATTGAAATTAAAAAAAAATCAGGTTTAAAATTAAGAGTACTGGGAATAAAAGATGCAAAAGCAGAAACTAGTCAATATGCTAGTTGTGAACAAACAAAGAATTTACCTAAATGTGTAATAACACCTAAAACTAAATTAACCTTAAGGGGCTTCCTACGTACTCCACTATCAAAATCTGCACTTATTGGAAATAGCTTTAAAATAAAAATAAACCAAGCCTCTGATAATGATATACAGCCTTTTTTATTGGAATTAAATAATATTGCTAATTTCTATGGATTACAAAGATTTGGAAGTGAAAGAATGGTAACTCATTTAGTGGGTAAAGCATTACTTAATAGAAATTATAATGAAGCTATTGAATATCTTCTCTCCTATACTTCCAAATATGACTCAAAGTTTTCAAAAGAAATACGAGAAAGAAGTAGAGATCCTAACAATTACCAAAAACTGATTAAAATTTTACCTAAAGGGATGGATTTGGAAAGAAATATTTTAAGTACAATAATGAAAGGTAAAGATTCCATTGCAGTTATTCGATCTATACCAATAAACATAAGACGACTCTTTGTTCAAGCTTATCAATCTTATGTTTTTAATAAATGCCTCAGTACGTCTCTTTTGTGTAATGAAGATATTCAAAAATGTAAAGATGGCGATTTATGTTTTGAAATAGAAAAACCCTTAGTTTTTGGTAAAATTAGAAGATTTAGAGAAGGAATAGATTCAAATGATGATATTATTCCAGCAATTAGGTTAGTAGGTTATAATTATCAACCTGGAAAAAGTCGTTTTGATCATATTACTAAAAAAATACTTTCTGAGGAAAATATTTTACCCAGCAATTTCTATATGAAAGACTTCCAAGAATTAAGTGTACAGATGGGATTTAGACAAACTTTGCTATGCTGTAGTGAGTTTAAATATTCTGGAATGCTTGATCTGTCATTTAAATTACCAAAAGGATCTTATGCCACAACTTTGTTGCGTGAATTAATAAAACCAATAGATCCAATTAAAGCTGGATTTTAGAAATTTTTGTAAATAAAAAATAATTTCCTCCTAATTAAAAAGTAAGAGTTTAATATCCCTTTAAATTGCAATTTTATGAATTGGAATCCAACGTTTCCACGGTGGAAGGAATAATCAATACTCTTTCAGAATTTGAGAATAATATTGAGAATCTTAATTCTAGTGTTGAAGAATTAAAGAAACATATGCTATCTTATTCTAATAGCGAGATAGACCAATTGCGACAAAAGATTATTAAATTAGCAAATGAGGAAGCAGAAAGAATTTTAGACGATGCTAAAAAGGATTCTGAAAAAGAATCAGCTTTAATTCAAAAACAAGGTGAGGAAAATTATAACCAGATAAAAAACAATATCGAAAAAAATCATGATAAGGCAATCGATAAGGTTATCAGTATGATTCTAGGAAATATAGATAATGAATCTAATGTTAGTAAAATATAGATTTTTTATCTATTATTCTTATATTTCTCATTACTTTAACAAAAATTTAATTAATAAAAACCATAATATAGTATTATAAAGAGAGGATGAATGATTAAAATTGGGAAAAGCTAACAAACCTCAAAGGATTTTTGGTACAGTTAGAGCTTTTTCTGAACGAGGTACAATGTTATCTAAACATGATTTAGAATCATTTTCTGATTCCAAAACTCTTGATGAATTTGTAACTAGATTAAAAAATACCTCATATGTCGATTCTTTGAGCAAAATTCAACAACCTTTAAATTCTGAAAAAATTGAAACTGCATTAAAAGATGATCTTTTCAATTTTCATTCCTCTATGACCAAAATATCTAAAAAGGATCTTGTAAATGCGTATTATAGAAAGTATATTCTCTGGAATCTTAAAATTATTTTAAAAAGTAAAGCTTTAGGAAAGACCTATGATGATATTTTTCCACATATAAATATGCATGCAGAAGAACTAATTGGAAGAAGAGATATTATTGTTAAAGCTTTAATTGCAAAAGATCTTGATGAGGCTGTATCTGCTTTACAAACCTCTGAATTTGGTAGTGAAATTTCTTCTGCTGCTCAATTATACAAAGAAAACAATAATATTCAAACCTTTGAACTTTACCTGGATAAAATCTACTATAAAGGCTTGGTGAGTGCTTTTGCTAATATAGGTAAGCCTGCCGTTCTTCAGCCTTTAGTTTCGCTTGATCTAGATTATTATAATGTTTCAAGCACTCTTAGAGCTAAATATTGGAACCTTCCAGAAGAACATATTAAATCATTAAGAATAGCAACAACCTCTCGTGTCAATGAAGATATTCTAAATAAAATGATACATGCAGATAGTGTAAGACAGGCAATATCAGAATTTTCTAAAACTGTTTATAAGGATATAGTTCCTAATCAAGGAAATGAAAGTGATATCAGTGCCATCTCAGAAATTGAATCGAAATTTGAAAGATTAATCTATAAAAAATCAATGGCGTTGTATGGAAGTATATTTAGCTATGCGCCAATGACCGCAGCTATTAAACTAAAAATGGTAGAAATTAAAAACCTAATAGCTATAGCTTTTGGAATTGAACAAAAAATAGATCCAAAAAGTATTATCGATCAACTATTATTAGTTGAATAGATTATATATATTATTATTTCAATACTTATTTTATATTGAATAATATATAATTAATCTATTATTCATTCTCTGGCTCTGTTAATTTAACGATAAATCTATAGCTAACTATATGTGAACAAATTTAGTAAATCCAAATCAGACGGTAAAGTATATCCTAAAAAGAATATGATGATGATGATGAGGTATGTAGGAATGGATCTACACAAGAACTATTTACAAA
>JAATVJ010000328.1 GCA_014523515.1 Nitrososphaerales archaeon TH1177
ATATAGAAAGGAAATGAAACGTGGTTACAACAAGTTTCTATACAATCAGCGCAACAAGGAGAAAACTATTGTCTCAGTCATAAAAAGACTATTTGGAGAACATATAACATCCAGATTGATAAGAATGCAGAACAGAGAATTGGTTTTCAGATGTATAGCATACAATGTTCACCGAATGCTAAATTTGGTTATTATTATTAGATGTTTTCTACAAAGCCATCCTAATTAAAAATATTTAATATGGTTTTTTCTTTGTTTATGTCTGCTATAAAACTATCTATATCTAAATTTATATCACTATAATCCTTTTCCTCCTGCTTTTTTTCAAAGGTATCTTTAATTAATTTCTAAAATATGATGGACTGCACTGTTAAAGATGATATTCTGTATATTATACTTAGAGCCTATCCCATCTTCATAACGTAATGGTGATTATATACATGATAAATTAAAATCATAATTTAAGAGAAGTTATAAAAATGATGAAATCCTTCAAAATAATTGATTAAAAAATAGAATCATCTAATATAAAAATATATTATTAATAGGTTTTCAAATCAAGTTCATAGAGCCACATTTTTCATTAAAATAATTTATACAAATGTCTACTCTTTATCTGCATTTCCAGGTATTATCTGAATTTCCATAGGCGAATCCATAAAAGCGGATATTTTTTTATCTTGTCCTATATACTTAACCAAAGGATTGCTTTTTAATTCTTCCAAAACTTTTTCATTAGGAACCTTTATCGCAAATCCTTTTACTACATCGTTATAGACATGTAATAACTCAGTTCCAGAATCTTTCAATTCAGAATTATAAAATTCAAGGGGATCTATCGATTTACTTTCTTCTTCATTATCTCCTTGTAGATATACAATGAACTGATTGGGAATATTATTATTCTCTGACTGATGATTATCAATATTTTGATAAGAAGATTGAGTCTTGCTAAAATCATCTTCTGCATATATATTTTCCAATATTGGAATAACTAAAATGATTCCAAAAAATGCAATCATTATTAAAAAGCTTATTCTAAACTTATACTGAAGATTCATTTTTGTCTATTGATTAAATTATGTTTATTTTATTAATAGATTTAAAAATTTTTATACATATTAAATTTAAAGCATTATAAGAACGAAGATTTTTCCATATTTTCTTTCTTATCTCTTTCTTTTTCAAATTATATGATTATTAGAAAAAAATATTAAAAAATCAATATATTTGTAGCTGTGAATCAATTTGGTTTCTAAATTAATAAAGCTATTTATAATTTTAAATGGGGGGAAGTGATTTCCCTGACTGTCAATTAATTCTTATTGTCGCACTTATTTTCTATCCTTATCTTTTTACAGAATTACCAATAGAAAAAAAGAAAATATTACTTAAAAATAATCTATAACCATTTTCCATTATGATATAACTATTAATACTAGACTGATAATTTCTAGAAATGGATATAAAGATTTTTGATGATAATTTATAGATACTAAATATATTAAATGTTCTTCTTATAGATTATTATATCTTAGGCCTTATCTAATTATATTATATATTCAGTTTCCACATTTAGTTTTGTATTTCAACATTCATAATTTTCTGAATATTTAAATTTAACTATCGATATCTGATATTATGAATTCTCCCACCAAGGAAAGAATTAATAATTTAATTGATATGAATGATTATTTTATTAGACTCTCTACTGATGTTGAATTATTTAACGGTATATTAAATGGTAGAACATTGGAAATACCTTCACTTCTTCTTGAAAAGGAAGATGCAATAGAGTTTACAAAAATAATATATGATGAAGTTGATACAGGAATTTTTAAAGCAACTGTTAATATGTCACCTTCTGAAAATTGTATAAAAGTGAATATCGGAATAACAGTTGTTGGATATGTGATAGCTGATTTAGCTTCGGAAGGAACAAAAGAACTAGTCAAAAAAGGATTTAGCAGGTTAATTGCAAAATTTAAACGAAATGGAATGGAAGTTATGGAAAAGGAAAAAAAATATGGTGGTTGAAAGTGTTTTAATCCTTAATTTCAAATCTATTAAATATTTCCATTATAAAAAATTGATTTGCCTTTGTGTTATATTTTTTTATCAATAACTTTGACTGATTTAATTTTTTAAAGTAGTTTCCTATGTCTTACTTATTTTGGAATACTCCTTTGTTTTATCGTACCTATATTCTTGACTTAATAATTCTATCTCAATTAATGTTGATACTCTTTTTCTTTTGAAGCTCAGTTGTTGCTTAAATATTAAAATTTAGTTTCTAAAGATATATAACATATTTATTTTTATCTTTAAAGATTACTAATGTCTTGTAAGGATTATTATGTAAACAAATACCGACAAGAATGTACAAATACAAAAATGTATTATGATAAATATGATTCATTATTTTTTACAAATTCATCAATACGACATATTGGAATAGAATATTACAAGATAAAACATTTACTAAATTAATATAATAATAGAAATTAGAACTAATTTTAATATAAAAAGATAGAATTAGAAATTATTACCTTACGACAAGAACAGGACAATGAGCATATGTTACTACTCCTGAAGCGGTACTACCCAATAACATTCTTTTAAATCCAGTTTTCCCACTACTACCTAATATAATAATATTGATATTTTCTCTTTCAGCATAATGAACTATTGCTCCGACTATTGACAAGGGAGTTGTTATAACATCAGTTGCAATTTTATTGACATCATAATTTTGAGTTTTGACATCATCAATTATTTGGTCAAACCATTTTCCTGCTTCTTTTTTATAATGATCAAGGTAACTTGGGGTAACCATTCCAAAAATTCCTGAAGCATCTCCATGTTTTATCTGAGATGGAACAACAGCTAAAAGAATTATTTCAGAACCATAAGTGGTTGCAAAATTAATTGCATATTTTGCAGCATTCAATGAAGATAGGGATCCGTCAATGGGGACTAGGATTTTTGAAAATTTAGTTTTATCGATATTTGAACTTGACATCAGATTCACCTAACAATAAAAACACTATTCACGTATTAATGTTTTAAAAATTCATTTAGTTATGATTAGATCATGATTTAAATCCAGTCATTATAATGTAATTTTCAATATCCTCGATATAAAGTCATATAGTTAATGGGATCAGGCAAATAAGAATCTAATAAGATATTTGCAAAGCAATATTTAGTAAAGTTTTCTTTAGTTACGAAAATCTTTGATAGTATCATTTTACAGAAAAACCTTACTAATAATAAAATGAAAAAAGTAAATCAAGCTATCTTAAATCACTTTTGAATTATTCATATTACAATTTTAATTTAATTTATCACTAACCTATATTTTGAAATTTCAATTAGTAAGATTCAACTTTAACTGATTCATTCATTTTCTCCGTTTATTATCTATCTTGGTAATAACAACTTGTAAAACAATTTTATTTAACTACAGTTACAGGACATGAAGAATAGGTTACAATTCCAGAAGCAGTACTTCCTAGCAATAGCTTTTTAATCCCAGAACGACCTCTTGTTCCTACTACAATTAGATCTACATCTTTATCTTCTGCATAATCTAGTATGCTATCAACTGTGGCTGTAGAAACAATAATATCGGTTTCAATTTTTATTTGTTTTTCTAATATATCTTCTATCTTTTTCCTAATGGTATCAAACCATTTGTTTGCTTCTTTCTTTGCTTGTTCTATTAATTCGCTTGAATCACTAGCTTGTTTGATTTCAAAAAATTGTAAAGATGAATAATATTCTGTAGGATGTATAACATGTAATAAAAATAATTGAGCATTATGTTGTTTAGCTAACATCAATGCATAATCTGCTGCATCAAAAGATGCATGAGAACCGTCTATTGCAACAAGAATCTTTGATAATTTTTTCTCCATGCAATTTATTTATTAAATTCTATAATATAAAGAAATGTCATGTAAATCTGAAACCTTTATAGAATG
>JAATVJ010000329.1 GCA_014523515.1 Nitrososphaerales archaeon TH1177
CTTGATATTGTTATTGTTGAGACTATAGAACACTTTTCATTACTAATTTTTGGAATTCTTTATCCGATATATTGTTTCTTATCTCCATTAACTTAAAAGCATCATTACCTACTAGATATCTTAATTCGGATAGATTTTTTGATGTAATTGCTTTTAAAATGACCATTGCTACTTCTGTTGGAGGAGAACCACTTTCAAATCTAGGCTTAAATCGTGAAATCCTCTTTTGTGTCATTTCTGCATATGACGAATTATGATCAATAGTGACCCTTTTTCCTATCTTTAAATTATTATCAAAATTAGTTTTAATTACGCCAGGTTCTATAAGTATAACCTTTATTCCAAATTGCTCTACCTCATAAGCCATAGATTCAGATAATCCTTCTAAAGCAAATTTTGAACTTACATAAGCAGAAGTAAGAGGAAATCCTATTTTACCAGCTATTGAGCTTATATTTACTATTGTACCACATCTTTGTCTTCTCATTATTGGTAATACTGCTTGTGTAACTCTTATAACACCAAATACATTAGTTTCAAATTGTTCTTTGAATTCTTCAATAGAGAGCTCTTCAAATGGTCCTACTAATGCATATCCTGCATTATTAACTAAAACATCTATTCTTTCTTGTTCATTTATTATCTTATTGATTGCTTCCTTAACCGATTCATCAGTCGTGACATCAAGCTGTAAAACTTCCAAGGATAATTTTTCTTTTTGTTTTAAATTAGTAATTGCTTTAGATTTATCAAGGTTACGCATTGTTACATATGTGTAAAAGCCATTTCTTGCTAATAACAAAGAAGTTTCAAGTCCGATACCAGACGAACTACCAGTAACTATTGCAATCTTCTTATTTCTATCACTATTCATTTTACCATTGTCTCATAATCATTAAGCTAAACAATGTGTTAATACTTTTATTAATACATTATTGCTCTATGTGCGATTTTGCTTAGTATCTATATCTGCATTCATATCTTTTCTAATTCTTTGTTCTCTCTGCTTCTTCAATTCAAAATCTAAAGAATCAGGATTATGTATGTAATAGGTAAGAATATCTTCTGAAGTTCTTCTTCCAAATAAACATCTAATTTATTTTTCTTTCATTACTTCATTACAATCATTCAAGTCAACTTCAACAAATATGGTTTCATTTTTCTTTGCAGCATCAATCCATCTCTTTAATTCCTGTTTCCAATCTATTTCATTTTCATCCACTATCTTATCAAATGCATCAACAAATCTTGTATAAAATTCACCTACTTTTGTCATTGCTCTAAAATTCTCATCTTCCTTTAACCCAATAGCAAATTCATTTTTGTCTTTATTTGTATATATACAAATTAGTAATTTTTTCATTAATACTTAATGTATCTGATACTGAGTCATTATTATTTTATTTCATAACAAATAAAGCTAGTTTATTGGAGTATGAATTTTTTGGTAAAAGGCTATCGTACCGACCAATAAACTAGTACATAATAGATCTATACATATTCTAATTAGCATTTTGTATTTGATTGGATTGATTAGATGGCATAAGAAATTATAAAGTATACGTAGACCTTGTTATATTCTTATATAATAATTTTTATAGTATCTTTATCATTTAGTATAAATGAATTACAGAGTATTCAAAGACAGGACAGAGGCAGCAGAAGAACTTGCTGAAGAAATAAAAGGTTATTTAACAAGCATTGGTATTAGCGAAGGTACAGTAGAAAGTAAATCACTTATTGTGTTAGCAATTCCAAGAGGAGGGGTTATTACAGGCGATGTAGTTGCATCAAGATTGAGATGTGATATGGATATAATAGTATCAAGAAAGATTGGTGCTGAATATAATTCAGAGCTTGCAATTGGTGCACTACTACCTGATGGAACTTATTTTATTAATGAACGTATTGCAAATATGCTAAATACATCTCAAGTATATATAGATAATCAAGTAAAAATGCAAAAAAAGGAAATTGAGCGAAGACTAATAGAATTTAGAGGAGATAAAGAATATGGGAACAGGTTAAATGGAAGGATAGTAATTTTGGTAGATGATGGTATTGCAACAGGGTCTACAATTATAGCTGCAGCAAGATGGATAAAAGAAAAACATAATTGTAAAAGATTGATTATTGCGGTTCCAGTCGCACCTGCTACAAACGACACTATTGATAAACTTGATGAAATTGCGGATAAAGTTATAATTCTATCCATCGTTCGAGAATTTTATGCAGTTGGACAATTTTACGAAAACTTTGATCAAGTTGAAGATAAAGAAGTTAAAGAAATTATGAAAAAATACATAAAACCATAATTTAGATAGATTTATTTATATTTCATATTTTTTACATCTTAAACATTCAGAAGCATTTTTTTCCAGTGATATTACAAGTAAAATGAAAAGCATCTAGTTGACAACAGCAATCAGTAAATCTTTTTACTATCATATTCAAAGACAAACAATAATTTATTACAAGATTTATTTTATAAAAAGAAAAAAAGATTTAATTATTCATATTATCATCATTTTTTTATTTTTTTATCAAATACCCTTTGTAATGTATCATTTGTAAATGACATATTTATTTACTGCTACATTTTTGTTTGATTTAGTGGTGACTTTAACTTATTATTTATATTTTCGTCCTAAGTCATTTCAAAAAATATTATCATTCAGATACTTTAAACAGCGATTAAAATGAATAATCACTTTAAAGGAAAAAAAGAAACTCTTTAAAATTGAATCATGGAAATATTCCAATAATTATAAAAATTTTGTTTTATATATAAAAGATTCTACTACCTTTTGTGATTTGTTTTTTAGTAACTTATTTAAAGAGAATTAATATAATATATATAATAATAATATTGGATAACTATTCAATATATAGGGTCAAGGAATTAATGAATAGCACTAAGGGATTTATTACTGATTTCAGATCTTTATTAGATAAAAAAAGATTTGAAGAACAGATAATTGATGGACAATCTGGATTTTATGATAAGATAGAACAAGTTTTTGTTCCTGAAAA
>JAATVJ010000330.1 GCA_014523515.1 Nitrososphaerales archaeon TH1177
AACATGTCATGATTGTCAGGTACTTGGTTGTATATGGTATTCTTCTCAACCTGTTACTACATTTGCCAAAAACTATATGAGAGGTTTGTCAAATATAATTGCTCAACAAAAACCAGATATTCTAGACAAAGAAAATAATATGTGCGATAATTAATTAAATTTGAAATGAGATAGGCCGAATAAATGGCCTATCTCATTGTGATGACTCGGCTGGGATTTAATCACACTGGTGAACAAGCAAATAATATATCTCTATACTAGACTCTTATTTTTGCACTGCTATCGGTATTACTCTTTATGTTATAAAGTTGAATTGAGTATTTTGAAATAATATAGTTAGAGTAATTAATTAGGAATATAATAAATGTAATTAAGTCAAATATTTTGATAAATTATTATAAAAAATAATGGATTCTGAGATAAGTAATCAAATAATATAATCTTAATTATAATTAAGATAACGCTTTATTATACCATTATAATATACTTAATACATTAATTTGATAATACCTGTATATATCAATTAAGAATTAAATAATTAAACAATATTATAAGAAACTTTTAGAAAATTTCATTTGCAATTCTATATGTGATTTTATTCAAAATTCATATAAACAATCTCCGCTCTATTACTTTCATGAAATATCAAAATTTTGTTGCCTTTTTAATAATTCCTCTTGCTTTTTTTTCTACTCTGTCATTATTAGATAACGTACAGGCTCAGACAAACTCATCAGCCAATCAAACTACATCACAACAACAACAACAAACGAATATGACTGCTCAGGCATTAATGAAAACAAATATAGTTGAAATAAAAGATACTTTGGATAAAGCAAAGTTAGAAATTATTCAGGGTAATCTCAAAGAAGCATTACAAGATGTTAGAGATGTTGAAACACAATTGTTTCTAATAGAACCATCTCCTACTAAATTATTGAGTAATATCAACAAAACTATAAACGCCATAGCTAAATCAAATATTGAGAAAGCATTGGATATTCTTACAAATGTTCAAGTTACGATATTAAAAGCAGAAAATCAAATATTCAAAGCTGCAGTTTCAAATCCTCAAGTGATGCAACAATTTATTAACACAGAAGAAGACGCTAATGAAGAAGATGATACAGAAACAGAAGATTATGCTGATACAATGCAACAACTTAACCTGAAAACAAACATTAATTAAGAGATAAAAGATACATAAATTTTTTCTTTTTCTATTAGTTTATGATTTCTTTATTTAATCAGAAATCTCTATTAATATTGTATTTTCTTTATTATTCTCATTTTTAAGATTATAAGTTTCTAATAATAAAAAAGCTAAATACAAGCTAGAACTATCTCTACAATAGTAGACTCTTATTTTTGCACCGCTATCGGTATTAATTATGATAAAGTAACTGTGAACTTGACAAATACAATTTTTAACAAGTATCTAGATGAAGAGATTCATGAGTTTGAACAATTTGCAAATGAAGTCAAAAACTTGGAATAAGTCCTGATACAATAACGAAAGCATTGAATTAATTGCTTAAGGAAAAGAGGATAATGTTGGCGACTTCAGAAAAGTCGGGGAAAAGGTACTTAGGAAAGGTTACGTTTTAAACTGTTTAGTAAAATTTTTTCTTTAATTTATCAAAACTTATGAATTGAGAAGAATAAGTATTTTAAAATATCAAACTTTTTTTCTTCTTATCATAAAATTAGCAAATAACGAACCCATAGCTCTAAGGTTATGAAAACCACCGAATCCATCGGGGATTAATCTATTATTCTACAAATTATCTTTTATTTAAAATAAGTTTCTAATAATAAAAGCTAAAAACAAGTTAGTTGTATATCTCTACGTTAGACTCTTATTTTAGAACCGCTATCGGTATTACTCCCGACGGGTCCGTACTTTACTTTCAGATTTTGAATTGACAATCAATACTTCTGTGCTTTCTTCATATTCATAAATTTCAGGGAATTGTTTTTCTTCTGCAATATCTCGATTATCCATTCTCTATTTTAAAATAATAAAATTTGTAATTAAATGGATTAGACAAATTTAGTTTACTTTTAAAAAATATTGATTGATTATAGCATTTACTTTTATTATATTGATACAATTGTTACATTATTTTAAGCTCGACTATTTCTTACTGAACCCATGTGTTAGCAAAGTTCAAATCCCTCAGAGCTCATCAACCAATTCGACTCATATTTAGATATGAAGTCTCTAGATGCAATAAAAAGTTATTAATTACTATATCTAATTAGCAATAGTAAATTTACTTGTTTGTTGGATTGCTACTACTACGTACACAATCTAAACACCAAACTTCAGGCTTTGGTATTCCATCAATATTTCTTCTTACCTCTATCCAAACAGATAGTCTCGAACCACAATTGTTACATGTTCCATCATAACTTGTTGTTGCCATCTTCAATGATATTAGCAAAATAAATTATAAAATAGTTTCAAGGATAAATGAATAATAATTCTATTTATTCACTGTCAGAATCTCCTATTATGTTAGCCTCTTTTTTCGATTCTCTTACGGTTTTATCAGAAGCATTTTCAAGTGAGGTTTCAATCTCTTTCTCTTTAGCATCCTCTTCTTGTTGTTTTTTATTAATTCGATTATCTTCCTCAGTATTCAATATAATATTATTTTATCAACAATATCATATATTAACATCATATAAAGCAAATGAAAAAATAGTATTATGTGAATTTTCTTCTAATCATTACCGTAAAGATTGGACTATCTCGGAAATGGTGCCAATAAAAAGAATACTAGAGGCCATACTATATTTCAATAACAAAAACTTCTAATATTATGTTACCGAACCCTGTTATAATGAGAACTCGAAGCCCTCAGAACCCCTATAACATTAACGAAATCATGTCTTAATTAATTAAAGGATCATGAACTCATATCAGGCATATCAAGAATTAGATATTCATACAGAAGAAAAATTTGTAATCTTTTAGATTTGAGAAATTTCATGTACAAAGTGAAAATCAACAACACAATAAAAACATTGATGATTCACTATAACAATTAAATATATACAAGATGAAATATTTTCTACAAGAGTTTTCAAAAAAAGAAAGATTTGAAAAGAATTTTTGTTTATATTGTGGAATTTGTACCGATATAGAAGATATGGATATTCTTCGAGAATTACATTTTGAGTGTTGGAAGTGGTACAGACAGAAGGGAATACCATATAAAGTTCCGAAATATTACAGATGATGCTTTAAAACTCTACATATAGTATTTGAAAGTATATTCTATAAAATTAATAAATATTAAAATATGATAAATCAATAAATTGTTAACACAGTAAGAACATAATATTATACAATAGTATTTCCATTTAAAATTCATAATAAGATAGTAAAATTGATCAATTATATGATTAGAAAGCGTGTATCTCAATATGTTATAATTTATTCTATTTTAATACTTCTGAACTACAAAATTGTGTCAAAATCAGTTTACACACTTACCAGCCCATTATAGTTTCTATAAAAAGATTCAATATTTTAATCTAGATGACCATATTTTGTTGTTACCAATTAATTCTACTTTCTCTAAAAAATTTCCTTAGCATTTCTTCTCTTTGAATTTGATCTAATCTTTCCCACGTATTAAAATTTCCATTTGGTGATAAAGTTCTAGATTGGTATCCATTTTCAATTGGTTTAAAAATATATTCTATACTTCCGTTGTTTGATACAAAATAAAAAATTATCTCTCAATAGATCATAAATTGGTTTTGTATATAATGAAGAATTATGATATATATTTTCTAGATAGAAGCAAGAAAAAAATAATTAGGTAATAATAAAATTTCGAATTTTATTTTATATCGGTAAAGTTACAAATATATTTCTATCCATTTATTATTATTTAAAAAAATAACATAACTTTTTACAAATTAATCCTATATATTTTTAGAAATTATCTTTTAGACTATTATGAACTTAGTTTATCAATAGACAATACATTTTTAAATGCATTATTTTATATTATATTAAGGAAGGATTAGATTTAGGTAAAAGAAAAGTTTTGAATGAGGCTGCGCTAAAAGAGCTTGTTATGCCTTATGAAGGAGAGATGTTTGGTAGAGTTATAAAGCTAGTAGGAGGCGATAATGTTATTGTAAAATGTAATGATAGTAAAGTACGTACATGTCGTATCCGAGGTAAGATCAAAAGAAGAATGTGGATAAGAGAAAATGATCTAGTAATACTTGCACCCTGGGATTTTCAATCTGACAAGGCAGATATTATTTGGAGATATATAGCGGCTCATGCTGATAAGTTAGAGCAAGAAGGACATTTAAAAGGTATAAATAAATAATAAATACTAATTAATTTAATTTTTATTAGTATACTTTTGATTTGTATAATCTTGTTAATATTTTGAGCGGAAGTATCAATAATAAAGATATATTTTCATTTTATTTCAAGGAAATTACAATATGAAATAATGCAATTGCAGAACGAAAAACCTTGAGCTGACTAACCAATTAATTTTTATTAAAAATAACAGATAGTTATTAAAAACTAAGTGGTTTCATTTTGATATTGTTTAAGTCCGCCTGTTGAATTTTCAATAAATTATTTTACTATTTAAATTTTTTATGTATTTCTTTTTTAATTTGAACTACAAATTTGTGTCAAAATCAGTTCACACGCCTCCGAGCCCGTATTATATCTGTATTCATAGACACATTTTTTGTAGAAATCTGATAATATTCGATAAAGATTGCAAGGAAGTATCATATCCAAGATCCTAAGGATTCCAAACTATTTCAATTGTTGAGAAAGTAATACAAACAACAAAAGACTATTTATTTATAAAAAGAGATATAAAAAAGATGTCTGAGGAAGATAATAATAGTAACAAACATTCAAAACCTGTTACTGTAATTGTTAAACGTATTGCTAAAAAAGATAGAATTAAAGAATTTGAAGAATGGCTCTCAGGAATTTCCAAGGAAGTCTCAAGACAAGAGGGAAGTATGGGTATTGATATAATTAAACCAACTTCTTCTAATGCCAGTAGTAAATCTAAATCTGAATATGTGATTATATTTAGGTTCAATAATTATGATAATCTTGCTAAATGGGAGAAATCGCCAATACGAAATGAATGGTTACAAAAAGGGAGAAAATTAGTAGAAAATGATCCTGATGTAGAAAAAATGACAGGACTAGAGTTTTGGTTTACTCCCTCTTTTAAAGATGAATATTCACCGATGATACCTCTACAACCTCCACCACGTTACAAAATGGTAATTGTTACTATTCCAGTTATCTCAATTCTGCTATTAGCTTTGGTTCCTCAAATACATTTTTTAACAGAAATGTTATCAATACCATTTCCAATAAGACTTGTTATTGCTCTTACGATAACAGTTGTACTAATGACTTATGTAATAATGCCTTTTTTGACAAAATTATTAAAACCTTGGCTATTCAAAACTTGATCAAAAATGCATATTTTATTGAATATAATGACAGAAAAGAAAATTAGTTGATTTTGATAATCTTATATTTATTACTTGGTAATATTATATTCCCTACAATAATATGCGGAAAGTGTCTGATAGTGTCTATATAAATTCTAAACCCTAAACTAAAACTTTAAAAGAAGAAAGTGGAAATATCTTATATATAATCCAAAAATTAATATATATTATGTTACCGAACCCTGCTATAATGAGAGTTCGAAGCCCTCCGAGCCCGTTTAGCAATAATGCTCTGAATCTTTCTATGAATTACTACTAATATAATAGATTATACTAAAATAGCATCTCTCAATTTTTTCCAGCAAT
>JAATVJ010000331.1 GCA_014523515.1 Nitrososphaerales archaeon TH1177
AGAACTGTGTATTGGTTCAATACAAACCCATAACCAGTATTGTTGGCTACCAATTTGAATAATTGTTTCATCTATAATGAAGGCTGTTACTCTTTTTCTTTTATAGATTTGGCATGAACCAAATCTTTGAATCCAATTCCATACAGATACGTAACTTCTTTGTTTATCTTTAAAGAGTATTAATGCTTTAGACGTATTTCTTAAACTCAACCCAAGAAAATACAGATACAAAAAGAATACATTACTATAATTGAGGATGTTTTATTTCTTTCAAACCTAATTTTCATATAATAAATAGAATGTTCTTAGCTATAGCTTTTGCTGTTTAAATTAACAGAGCCTAATTCTTGGTCCACATTTATAAAATAACTAATAGTAAGGGATTTGAACACATTACTGCTGTTGACGGACTTATATCATTTCTTAAATTTGATTATGCTGTTAGATTAGATACAGTAAAAAATTATTTAGAGGTAAAAAAATTTGAAAAAGTCTCCATTACATCTGCTTTCTAAATCTTACAGATATTTTGATATTGCAACAATTTAAAAATTCAAGTTAAAAGAGTATTCTCAAAATAAAGCTATTGTTATTAGTTATTCAATTTTATAGAAGATGATGGATATAATTACTATAGAATCTGGAATTAATTTGGGCATAAATTGGACTCGATATGGAGAAATAGTTTTTTAATTCAGTTACAAATGAACTTCAATGACAATCAGATATACATCAAGTCAAAGATATGGAATATGGATTGTAGCAGCAGGATTAGTTACATTGGTTTTTTCAATGTCCTTATTCTCTTTTACTATGCCCTCGGTAGTAGTAGTAAATTCTTATGCACAGAATGAAAAAACACAAAATCTTACGGAAACAAATATTCCAAAGGTTCTTCCCTTAGTTAGAGGTTTTGCAGATGGTAGTGAGGTATTCTATATTACAACAGAAGTATCAGATAAGAATCTAGCAAATTATCTTTCTAATCTAACTAATTCAAGAGTTGTATATACTCCAGCATTAAAATATGCGCCAGCACAATCACTTTCAAACATATATGAATTTACTAATGGCATTAAAGGAAATGGTCCAGAAGGATTTCAGCCAAATGTTGCAGACTCACAACCTGGAGATAATAATTATTCACCATTATGGAAAGTTAATCTTGTAACATGGAATAATGGCATAACACCACGAGAATTAACATCAGAAGTAGATATACTCGATGCATTAAAGAATAACGAGTTAACAATTAAACCAACAGATATAATTGTAAACTGTCCATTTGTACAATGGAAAGATGGTTCTCTAAAAGTTAGAGAAAATAAGACATTAACTGATGAATCTCCGTATGGTGGAGGACAGGTTCTTAATATTGATACTAAAAAAATGCAAGTTACTTTTGTTGCACATAGAGGATTTGCTCCTGATGGCTCTACCATATATTATATAGCAACTGATGCTTCTGTCAAGAAAGTTGCAGATGATCTAGGAGTTGTATTTGTCAATAAAACTGGTTCAACTCTAAAATCAGGTTCATCATCAGATCTTTATGTATTTTCAAATGGAATAAAAGGAACCGGTCCAATGGGATTCCAGGCAAGTATTGCATCTACTAATGCAGGAGATGAGGCATATAGTCCACTATGGAGAATTCAAACTCTAACATGGGAAGATACAGTGCAAGCACAATTTCTTACTTCACTTAAAGAAATAACAGAACATGCAAAACAGGGTCATCTAAAGACTGAAATTGCTGGAGTAATAGTTAATTGTCCATTTGTTGAAGCATAGCATTACCTCTCATTTTTCTTTACTTTTTTTAAATTTGATTTAGCAAGTCAATTCAACTAATTCATTAAATCTATTAGCAATAATATATCTCATAATTAATATGGCTTTTTATTGTATTGGCAAATGTCTTTATTTATTAAGAATTGTTGATTCGTATAGATTATTTCAATATGGTCGTAATTCCTATCTAGTAATTTAATCAAAGTATTATGACAATATTCAATTATAGATTAAGTTCTGATATTCAGTGTGATTAATAAAAATACAAATGACTAGCTTATAACTTTAGCCTAAGCAAGCCATTGAACTTATAATTCATCAATTAGCTCCCGAATCAATTTATATCAAATTGGGTAGGTTTTGGGTCTAATTTGGGAATATCCTTTTTATTAAGAAATATTAAATTGTATATATGGCAGAAATTAATATAGTAGTTTCAGCTATCGCTGGAATGGGATCATTCTTCTCTCCTTGCATATTACCCATCCTACCTGCTTTTATTTCCTATTTATCAGGAACAACTCTTCATGAAATTGGTAACATAAATAAAACAAAGACATCTGTTGATAATAAAAATATTGAGGCTACTATCACCACTACCAACAACAATAAAAAATCTATTTCTCTACAGAAATCTACTAGAGTTAATATATTCTTAAATACAGTTTATTTTGTACTAGGATTTTCATTAGTGTTTGCAGTTTTGGGAGTTGCTCTCAATAGTATTTTGGTAAATGTCGGTACTGGTTTTCAAACTACTCTTCAAATAATTGGTGGAATAGTGATTATATCATTTGGAGTTTTTCTGATATTATCTTCAAAGATAAACAACTTAAACTTTGAAAGGAAATTAACTAGAATTCCTAAATTTAAAACTAGTTATATAACTTCATTTGTATTTGGAATTGCCTTTGCTGCTGGATGGACTCCATGTGTAGGTCCAATTCTTGGAAGTACATTTACTTTAGCAGCGACGTCTCCTGGGGAAGCATACAACTTACTATTAGCATATTCATTGGGACTAGGAACTCCTTTCTTGATAACAGCTGCTTTTTTTTCAAGGGCAACTGGATTGATAAAAAAGATGGTAAAATATTTGAAATATTTCAATCCTGCAATGGGAACCTTTTTAATAATTCTTGGAATACTGATATTCACCAACCAGTTAAATATTCTAGGTAATTTTCCACTTGCAAATGAAATTATCAACTTAGAGAGAGGTTTATGATTAATGAATAGAGATAATATCAGTGCAGTTGTTATGGCAATTGCAGTAGTATCTGTGATAGCTGGATTTGCATTTTATTTTAACACTCAAGGATCATATATAGCTGGAAAGTCTACTTCTGCTGAATTTATACCTATGACAGGACAAATTGATGGAGATGGAAAAGTGACTAATATTGATAAATCACAATTCAAAAAAGCAAAAGATTTCACTAAAATTTCAGCATATATTAATACAAACCCAATATCCCTTGCTGATCTAAAAGATAAAGTTGTACTAGTAGACTTTTGGACGTATAGTTGTATTAATTGCATAAGAACCATCCCATATCTCAATGACTGGTATGATAAATATTCTGATAAAGGATTAGTCATAGTGGGCATACACACTCCTGAATTTGAATTTGAAAAAAATGCTGAAAATGTTAAATCGGCTGTTCAAAAATTTGGAATAAAATATCCAGTTTTACAAGACAATGATAAGGAGACATGGAATGAATATGATAACAGATATTGGCCAAGAAAATATTTAGTAGACTATGAGGGATATATAAGATATGATCACATAGGAGAAGGAGCCTACAATGAAACTGAAAAAGTAATTCAAAGTCTTTTGACTGAAAGAGCAGCACATTTGGGATTAAAAAACATAAATCTTAATACTTCACAAAATATTGACACTGACGCCAGGTTAGAATCTGAGGATATTAATTTTTCAAAAATAAAATCTCCAGAGCTTTACTTTGGATATGAATTCGCAAGAGCACCTTTAGGCAATATAGAAGGCTTTAAACCTAACCAGAGTCCTATCTATAGTCTACCAGAAGATTCTGAAATTAAACCTAACGTGATATATCTGGAAGGGAAATGGAAAAATAATCCAGATCACATGGAATTACAGAGTAATAACGGAAGTATATTATTAAAATATAATTCAAAATCCGTAAACATAGTAGCAGGTGCAAAAGGGAACTTTACAGTAACACAAGATGGAAAACTGATTACAAATGATTTAAGCAAAGATTCAGATAGCGATGGCAAAGTTGTGG
>JAATVJ010000332.1 GCA_014523515.1 Nitrososphaerales archaeon TH1177
GCTTCTCCTACAATACAATACTTTGAATCTCGCTCAATCATGAATTTATCTATTCTATCCAATCCTAAAGATAATTTTTTAGACCATATAGGACATAATTCGTTAAATGTAATGGATTTTGTCGAAATGTGTTTTGATGATAACTCCAATTGCTTATTTTTTTCTTCCAAGCCAGCATTATTCTTATCATTACTGCTACGATGATGAGAAAAAACATTATTAGATAAACTAATCTTTATCATCATAATATATATTAGAAAACTTATAATATAATGATTTATTATACTGGCCGTCTCATTTTTCTTTCCTTCATCGCTAGGTACAAATAAACAAAAAACCTATAAATCAATTAATTATTATTGCATACCAAGAACAGAAATAAAGACACTGATAGGTATAAAATTATATTTAATGGAATTTATTATTCTTATTTCTTTATTATATAGATTAAAGAATTTCTCTATCTATTTGATATAGGATGATATTCGTTTACCTCTTCTGTCTGTACAAACTTATTTTTTTCCAAAACTCTAATAGATGTTTTATTTTCAGGAAAGACATAAGCTAAATTTCTACCAATTTCAATATTTCAAATGCATAGTTAACAGTAAGTTTAACGGATTCTGTTGCTATACCTTTCGCTCTGGTATTGTTTACCAATCCAATACCCTATATTTGCTTTTTTATTAACAAAATCAATATTTTTAATACCGATAGTTCCAACTAGTAACTTAATTGATTGTGATTTGTTTTTATAGTCTATAGCAAAGATTATTGTTTTATGTGATTTGAAATCATCACAACTAGATTTAATAAATTTTAAAGCATCATCTATTTTATAAGGATGTGGAACTTCATAAAGATATTTAGATATTTCATAACTCATAAGACTTACTATAGTTGCAGCATCATCCATTGAAAGTTTTCTTAAATTCATTAATTTACCTGATAAGTTTGGGAAAGATAAATGAGTCATTTGTAAATTATTTTATTACAACACAAAATGTTATATTTTACTAAATTCTAATTTAAATCAAAGTATTAGAGAAATCTATAAGTTGTCATCTAAAAACTCCTCATATTGTAAATGAACAAGAAAGATGATTTCAATTTTTTGATAAAACAATAAGATAAATTATTAACAATTGAAGCCAACTGAAAAAACATCAATTTTATATATAATTTCATATACTTTTATCCATTTTTTACTTTTAACTTTCTATTTTATTATAATTTATATATCTCATTAACTTGAAATTTAGTTACTACTATGGTAAACGTAAAAGAAGAAGCCAAAAATAAACAAAGTAATAATATAAAAGAAGAAGCAAAGGAATTTCTAGATAATCAAAGACAACAATTAGAAAATACAACATCCACTATTTCAGAAACAACAAATAATATCAATGAATATCAAAAGACAAACAAAGCGATTATTGAAAAAAGCATAGATACTTCAAACACATATCAACAAGAAACTATTAACACAATCCAAACAATTGCAAACAACTATGTAGAATTACAAAATAATATTCTTGATACTTATCAATCAGCATTTTCGAAATTTATCAATGATACTACTAAATCTTATTGGAATAATTATAGATTTCCACAACGATATTCTGAGGTATACAATAAAAATAATCAAAATGTTATAGACAATACCATAAATGCTACAAGAAAAAGTCATGAATTAATATTGACAACTACAGAAACTTTTAATAAATCAATAGAAATTTCACAAAAATACTATAATGATTCAGTTCAAAACTACTTTAACTTTGTAAATAAGATTGGAAAATCTTATTATAACCAATAAATTTTTTATTATTTTTTTATTCTAATAGTACAACTTTTATAAATCTATAACAACCTTTCCATGTGAGAAATAAAATTGAATTTATTACCTTATACTAATAATAAATTACCATTTTTAATCAATAATTTTAGGAGTAATACTAAATGAAAAACTTTTCCGCTAATGGAATACGATTTTCAGGTGACTCAATAAGGAGTTGTATAGGTTTTATTGATTTGGTAGATTCGACTAAAAATACCATTACAATGGACAATTTAGAACATATTAGAATCTATTATTCTAAATTTATAAACTCATTATCGAAAATAGTTAAAAGTTATGGTGGGAAAGTTATAAAAAATATTGGTGATTGTCTCTTAGTATACTTTCCAAAAACATCTGATAATAAGAACGAACAAGCTTTTAGAGAGGCTATTGAATGTGGCTTGAAAATCTTAGATTCCCGCTATGATGTTAATCAAGAATTGTCCAAGCAGTATCTTCCCCCATTCAACTATAGAATTAGTATGGATTATGGTATACTAGATTTAGCTTTAGTTGGTGACTATAGTCAAATAGATTTATTTGGTTCAACAGTAAACTTATGTTCAAAGATAAATTCTTCTTCTTTGTCTGTTGCTAATCAAATAATTATTGGAGATAATTTTTATAGGATATTAAAATCTTTTTCTAATATTAATAACAATTATAATTTTATAAATAATGATGAATGTAAGATAACCAAAACTATTGGATACTCTACATATATAGTAAAAAAAGTTAATAAATTGTCTCTTGATAATAGTAGTACTATAAACTCTCTCAGGAAGAAAATGGTAGGTTCTTCTACTGACGATTTTATAGAAACTAAAAGTAAAAAAGATTTATTTTTTCCTCAAACAAATAATAACAAAAGGAGAATAATTTTAGTCGATGATGATCCGGATATACTTCTTACTTATGAATCATTTTTAAAGGGTAATGGTTATGAAATAATTTCTTTTACAGACCCTACTGATGCATTGAATTATATCAAAGACCTTCCAAATTTTAATGATTTACTAATCACTCTTGATATCCGAATGAATGATTTGAATGGATTCCAATTACAACAACAAATAAAATCAATAGAGCCAACAATTAAAATTCTTTTTGTAACTATTTTAGATATATCAGATGAAATATTAACTTTCGTTCCCGGTTTATCCAAAGAACAAATATTGATAAAACCCGTTGATAAAAAGCTATTTACAAATACTGTAAAAAAGATGTTAAAGTAGTAAAAAATTTTATTTTATTATTATCATTATTGCGATATACAGTTAATCTTAAATATTATCTTCTTTATTACTACAACAATAGACTCTTATTTTTGCACCGCTATCGGTATTACTCCCTCCTATAAATATTTCATAAATAATTTTAAAAAAAGTTACTAATATTAAAAGCTAAATATGAGTTAATAGTAGAACCCTACTACATGGACGATTCTATTCCCTGCGTGTCTGCTGATTTCTAAGACTGCACTACATTCATAAAATGAAGAATTTTTATATTTCAGATAAAATGATAAGAAAAAGAGTAACTTATATAATTTTGTTTGCATTTACCTAAGTTTCTATATTCTTATCTTTCTTACTACTTAATATTATTGGAAAACCAAAAAGTAAAAGTAGTAAACCAATCATTGGAACAAACATTCGAATGGAACTCTCGGTTATAGTTATCATTAATGGAACTACTAACATGAGAGCACCTA
>JAATVJ010000036.1 GCA_014523515.1 Nitrososphaerales archaeon TH1177
ATTTCTTATTCCATCCAGACCATCATATTTTCTGTAATTGTTAATCCAGTCATACACATTACGGTAATTGACACCAAGGTTTTTGGCTATTGTTCTGTATGGTACTCCTTCCATCTTTTGTTTTATTGCTGATGCTCTTCTGTATTCCTCTTTATCATGAGTACTCTTCATGAATCTATTCAGTTCCTTTTTCTGAGTATCAGATAATTTCAGAATATAAGACTTGGGCACATATCAATCTAAACATGTAGAGCTAAAGCTCTTCCTATCAGAGTATGTTGATAATACTAATGCATGTTGATGATATATGAGATACTTAACTTAGCATTGGTAAAATAAGAGTCCAATAAATTATAACAAGGACAATTATTTAAATTTTTAAATATTGATAGACTTATTGATATAGTATAACTATGTCCAAAGTGGAATGCTGTAGATAGTAAAATTCTTTTACCATTTATTTAGAATTTATTATCATAAACTTAAATTTTTAATTCTCATGTTAAATTATCAATTTATAAAAAATTAGATGTATTCAATTTGTTATTATTTAAATCTCTTAAGCTTCGTATTCTAATTTGAATTTAATATTACTATTTTCATCTTTTGGCAAATTTTTAGTTTGGCAATCTTTGAAATCAGAATCTTCTAAACATACTTTAACTTTATCGCCGGGTTCGCCTGATATACTTTCTTTTATTTTTTCAGAGTCATCATTTAATTTTATTGTTGTTTCTTCTTTATCATCATCTGTTTTGATAGACAAGTCTGCTTTAGTATTAACCTCATCCTCATTTTTGATAGCTATATTTAGTTTATAATCTTCTGCATAAGATTGTTGAGACAGTAAAGAAAAGGAAACAAAGATGGTGGATACAATTGATAGAGTTATAATAAATGCAGGATATTGTCGCATATAGTTCTTATTCTTTATTGCATTATTCATAATTCTTATCTATTATTATTTTATAAAAATTTTTGAAAACATTGGTTTAGAAAAAAAATTAGAATTAAATCCAGAATATTATTCTATTTTTGATACATATTCCAAAATTTTATTATCTTGATGGTATATATGTAATTATAGAATTAGTAAGTTAATTTTTTTATAAGTATAGTTATCTATACTCAATAATATTAGTTTGTAGACCTTAAGAGATATTTTATTTTATCTAGTTGGAATCTTTTGGTTATATAGTATTTTGTTATTGTATATTTTGAGATTCTTGAAATTGGAATAGTAATTAGATAGGATGTAATATTTGCCTTGTTTCCAGCATTCTTCTACTGCGCTGAATTCTGGAGAACCAACAGGAAAATATTCTAGTCTAATAGTATCATTATTTTCAGAAAGAAATCTTTTAGTTATTTTAGAACAATGTGGTATGTTGCTCTATCAGCAAATATGATACATTTACCAACAAATCTTTTCTTGATTTGCTTTAGATAATCAATAAATGTGCAGCTGTTAAATTTATCATATTGTAAAAATAATTGTTTACCATCAATAGATAAAGATCCAAAGACAATAGTTTTCTTACGAGAACCAGCAGTAATTGTAACTAATGGTCTTTTACCTGAGGAAATCCATTTCTTTCTTCTTACTACATAGTCATATACAAAGATGGATTGATCTTGTACAATTATGTTCCATCCTGATTTTAAATTGGCTAGAATCTGTTTACTTTTTTTTGAATTTCTTTTTGTCCTTTATTGAAGCAGTAATTACAAATCTTTTTTGTGGTACTTTTGGTTTAAAGCCCCATTTGTATAATAGACGGTAAATATGTCTAATTGATGAATCTAAAAATATGGTGCTGGTCGGTTAATAGGCATTTTTATTTCCCAATTGACTTACTGAATAAATAAGGAAAGCAGTTATTTTCAAAAAAATTTTGATGACAAGTTAATCAAATTATCAAGATTAAACTTGAAAATAAGTATATTCAAAATCAAAAAATTCTTGAAATAAATTAGGTAGTAGTTGACTCTTTAACCTTACCAAAAAATAATTTTACTTTGTCTGTGAACATATAGTAAATTATTATACCATAAATTATTACTGAAATAATATGTATTAAATCTTGGCTACTTGCAAGAGAAATAATTGCAAATATTATTGCAATAAAGCTAATTATGAGTGTAATTGTACGAGCCCATCCTTTCCCTTTTAAAAGACCCCATGAAACAATTAAACTTGCTATTCCTAGTGCTACTAATACTAAACCACCTATCGTAATAAGAAATCCTGGTTCACTAGTTGAAGAATCAGAATCTATGCTAATTAAAGGACCTATAAATAAAGGAGTAATTCCAGTAAATAAGAGAATTAATCCACCAAGTATCATAAGAATGGCAATTATAGTAATTCCAGTTGGACGATGTTGAGTCACATAACAACAAAGTTTTCGTTGAATTTAAGTATTACTTGACAAATATAATTAATATCAATCAAAAGGTAAAAAAAATTGTTTTTTCTATTGTCATAGTCAATTAAATTAACTCTATTACATAAGATACTACCAGGAGCGGAATCTTCCATGTAGTAGGGTTCTACTAATACTACCTTGTATATAGCTTTTTATACCAATTATCATAAGTATGCTGACAATATTTTACCATATTGCATTACCTTTTAGATCATGATAGCTATTAGCTAGTATTATTAGCATGATATATCTTATTGAATAGTATAATATCAAAGACAAGATTTGAAACAATATACAGATCTGAACATGATTCTAATCTAAAGGAAAGAATGCTACTGGTGTTAAACGTAGTATACGATAAACATATTCCTGCACAGGTAGCAAGAGATCTTCATAGAAGCAGAACATGGGTTTCTGACTGGTTAAAAAGATACAGAGAAGAAGGTATAGAAGGATTAAAAAACAGGACAAAGAATGGCAGACCACCAGATATACCAGAAGAGACTGTATATGAGATAAAAAATGAATTAGCATCTAGCAAACAGGGATGGAC
>JAATVJ010000333.1 GCA_014523515.1 Nitrososphaerales archaeon TH1177
ATGTATTGGCATTGGTATTTACTGGTAATCCATTAGCGTTGTTTAAGTCAATTGTATTCAAAAGAGCATTGTTAAAGTTAATATTGTTATTGTTACTTTGATTGTCTACATTAATACCATTTCCAGATTCAGTAATAGAATTCAAATTAAATACCCCATTATTGGAGTTAACTAATGTTATTCCTGCCAAAGTATTTTGGTAAAGTATGTTATTTTCTATAGTGGCTTGTTGTGTTGAGTATACTGCAAAACCAATTTGGTTATTCATAAGTACGGATAAGTGTACATTAACTATACTTGCACCAGTACTGAATGCTCCTATTTGGTTATCTTTGGAAACTATGCTGTTCAATTCAACATTTTGAGAATCTGTCATTAAAATACCGTTTTTTTTATAAGTTAATTCTTTCCTGACATACCATAACAAGAAATGAATAATAATAGATACTGGGATGAAGATGAAGAAGTTAAAGGTGAAACACTGTATGAAACTAGGCAAGGGTCGTTTATTATGAAGTACCAGAAGGTCAATGAGATGAAATTAAGCAGAAGTTTAATTCATTCATCAAAAACCTGTGGTTTTACTATAGCCAGCAATAAAAAACGAATGAATATTGATGAGATGGATGATGGATGGATGATAGGGGTAGGAAATTTCATACTTTTCTGGTCTAGCCTACAAAAACTATTAAAATCATACCCCCTCTTTCTAATTATCTCTAAGGTTTAACGATTAAGGTGTTGACTAATCAAATGACAACAGAAGAAGATGATGATACTACTTCGAGTAATGATTTTTCCAATGAAAGTCAGACAACTGATTATACTTCAATCGAAGGACTTAGAACCAGACTAGGAATCGATAACGACCGGCTTTTTGGCAATTTCATAGTCAAGGAATTGATGGATAATGCATTAGATTTTATTGAACAAAATGCCAAAAAAATTCAAGAATTAAAACAAAAAAATAAAGATGAAAATCCATATGTTAACGTAACCATTACAGAAGAAGAAATTGAAAATAAGAAGAAAATAACTAAAATTATAGTTAGAAATTCCAATACAGATAATGATGTATTTCCGAAAAATGGCATTGAAAATATCTTTAATCTTGAAAAATATTACAGTAGCAAAAGACATCAACACATTATAAAACGAGGAGCGTTAGGAGATGGTTTAAAAGAGATATTATGTATTCCTTATGCTTTTGCTATTGAGAATAATGATGATAGTTGGAATTATCCATTAATATTTAATATTTCTAATAAAAAATTAATTGAAGTTAGGATCAACAATCTTAGTCAAGTCAGAAAAAACTTAGAATCTCCAGATATAACAATAACGTCTAAGGAATTATCAATAGAGGAAGAGGAGACAAATAACAAATTTACTGAAATTGTTGTGTATCTTCCAAATATAGCAGTATATTATAATTCAATTCTATTTCTTTTTAATAAATACGCTCTGTCAAATACTCATATAGATTTTCATTTTGAACTACCAAATAAACATTATTATAAACCAAACTATAAAGCCACACAAAATATAGTAGATTGGAGTAACTACCAAAGTATTTATTATTATTCCTTGCCAGATTTTGAAAGATTAATCTATAGTTTACAAGATAAGTCTAATTCTAATATTGCTAATTATGTTCAAAAGTATTTCAGAGAAGGTACTAATATTAAAAAAGATGAATTATTGGATATATTAAATTCTAATAAAAATAGTATCATTGACAAGAATAATAAAAACATAGAAGGAATTTACCAAAGATTAAAACAAATACCATCAAAAGGACCTCAGTTAGACAATAAACGACAAGTTCCATTTGATCAAAAAAAAAGAGAAAATGCATTAAAAAAACGATTTGGAGAAATATATCAAATTAATGATGATGATAGTTTTGTTTACAAAAAAATCAACGGTTATTTTTCTGGATCTAACCATAATAGCGAAATCGAATTCCCATATATATTAGAAATTATTATTGCTAACATACCTTATTATCCTAAAAAATTGTATTTTTATTCATCAATTAATTTCTCACCGACATTAAGATACAATCCCTTTCAAAATCAATCTAATGAAGATATATTTTCCTGGAAAAATAAAAAGAAGAGAAAAGATGATAGCCAAACAAAACCAGGAAGTTCTATTATTGATATTCTAGAAGATTGTGGATACTCTTATGATACACAAAAACACAACAAATCTAAACCTAATCTTGTTATGATTAATTTGATTTCTCCCAGAGTTGATTATACTGGTCGTAATAAATCTTATATCAAGTTAGATCAATTCGTTTCAAGTGCTCAGGAAATATATGACTTTTGTAAATCAGCATCAACCAGAAATAAAAATGGTATTAGAGATGAAGGATTAACGGTTATAAATGAATTAAGAATTTTGGCAAGAGAACGCGAACTTGATATCAGAAATAATCCTAGACTAAGAGAGATAGGTAGGTGGACACAAAGCACTTTCTTCTATACGGTTAGACCGCGGCTTAATCAAAAAGGATTGAAGGTAGACAGAGATTACATTACAAGTCAAATCAAACCAGTATGTGAAGAATTAGGCTATACAAGAGATGAACTTGGAATCATTGCAGCAGAAAGAGCACAATTATACTTTAAAGGTCAAACTCTTGGTGTTGGGTTTGATCAATTAAAAGATTTGATGGAAAAAGGTACTGATTTATTGGTTATTGAGAAGGAAGGTATAGCCGATGTACTAGCACCATTTGCAGAGAAAGTAGGTATTGCAATATTAAATTCTCGTGGTTTTCTTACAGAATACGCAACCAAATTATCAAGACTTGCAAAAGAAAAAGGATGTAATATAGCAATATTGACAGATCTTGATTCATCTGGATTGATTATATCAACTAAATTACCAAATGCTCATAGAATAGGTATTGACTTTGATACACTTTTTAGTTTAGAACGACTTTATGATGATTTAGAATTATATCGAGAAGATGTTGAGGAAGATGTAATTCTTAAAAAAGGAAATGAAAGTGATAATCATCTTATAAGCCTAAAAAAATATGATTATACAATACCTTCACCATATAACAATTTTTCACTATTTGATAATACTTGGGAAGAGATGATAGATTATTTAGATAAAGGTAAACGTATAGAAATTGATGCTGTTTTGGCTAAAGTTGGAAGTGAAAGATTCTGGAATTTTATATTAAATGAACTTGATAAAAAATTTCCTAATAGAAATTATAACAGAGCCATAACTATTTCAGAATATGTTCTACCAAAAACAGTTGATAATTTCATTGCAAATATACAAAATAAAATTTCAGAATTACAATCAGAAGAACGACAAAAAATAATGGACAAACTTGAAAACACTAAAGGTTTCTTAGATGTAAATCATAAAAAAGCAGAAATTGAGAGCAATCTTAGATCAATTGCTGAAGAAAAAATCAATGAAGTAACACAATTTATATCTGATGAATTTAAAAAATTTTCAAATCTTAAATAATAACAATAATAAAAAAAATTAATTTATTTATTATTTAGATAAAAAGCATATCGTATTGAATTTATTATGAATTATTTCGACAATTATAATTTATTAAATTTGGTAAAGCAACAGGTGAAAACATAAGAATTATAGAATCTGTTGTAATCTTTTTTACTGCTTCAATCATTTGAGGATATAGCCAATCTTTTTCTTCTTGTTCTATTTGTGAATCTGAAAGGAAAAAGTCGCCTGTTATAATAACCAATTTAGATTTGTATTTTTTTATATCTTTTGCAAGATCAAACATTATCATGCAATGTGCTAATTGATGAATTATGAACACTCTTTTTACGATTATATTATTTAATACAATATCTAAATTCATTTTGTACTTTTTATGGGCTATTTGCACTATTTTATAAAAGTCTAATTTATTATCTGCAACTAGAACATATACAGTAGGAGACTCTAAACCACCAAATTTCTTAGGTAAATGACCTCTGACAATAGTATCACAGACTAAATCAGAAGAAGGTTTAACAAAACAGACTTTATCATCTATTATTAATTCTATTTTATTGTTATTATTATTTTTATTATTATTCTTCTATGGTTTTTTATTCAATTCCAATTGAGAATTTAAAGAGACAGTTTCTAACTCATTATAAGCAATCGTATAGTGAATAGAATCCATCGATCTATCGGTCACTACTAACCTTAAGTGTTTTGATCATTTGTTGATGTAAAGATAAAAGTAATAGTTATCAAAAAAAGAGACTAAAAATTATTGAATTAGTTCTCCTGTATCTGGATTGTATCGTGGTGGTTTATTTTTGTAAACAAGAGCAACAATCCCACCTGCTAATAGTAAAGCAGAACCGACTAGTCCCCAATCATTAGTAACAAAC
>JAATVJ010000334.1 GCA_014523515.1 Nitrososphaerales archaeon TH1177
ATTCAATGAATTTCTTTCTCGGTTTTTCTTCAATAATATTATAATGAGCAACAATGCCTCCAACTATGCCTGTATGAATAAATAATATTTCCTTTTTTTGATATGTTATATGGTAAAGTAATGGCGTTATAGTCATAAAAGATTGTGACGTATAAAGTATAACACTTAACATATCTTTTAGAGTTTCATATTCCAAATAAGTAGTAAACCATTCTGCTTGTGACATATGATAATAGAAAAAGCGAGTATATTTTAGACTTTGTTTTATAAGCAATAAAATAACAAAAATTATTTTGATCAATTCAGATTCATTAAGATTTCAATGTTATATAAAAAATATTTAATAGCTTTAATATATGATATTGTATTAATTTAGTTATGGACCAAGGCGAACCTGGATTAGACTATAACGATAGTAATTTGAATCCACTAATATGTGACATATGCAAACAGACTTTTGATAGTTTAGACAAATTAGGTGAACATCAAAAACAAAAACATAACATGTAATAGAATGATTTAGAAAGATCTTGCATATATCAGAAGATATACTATATTATTACAAAAAATTTGCTAAATCCATTTTTATTTAATTTCAAATATCTTAATTACCTAGAAAATCTATTATCTATTGACTCGGGACTAATTAAAATAATTACTTCTGTATTGGCCTCTATCTCATATAAATGGATAGATAAAATTTTTGTATGAGAATTAATGGCCTAGGATTAAAGGAATTGGTAGGTGTATATAAAATATTATATAGTAACCATCTTTATTTGAGGATTCTTTTATTGCATTTGTTGTTTATTATTTGTTAATGTGTTTGACAGCCATATTATTTGGTGAAGATCTTTCAAGATATGGATTCGGAAGATCACACCCTTGGAACAATGAAAGAATCTATGATTTTTGGTCCAAATTCCAACAAATTGGTTTAGATAAATCTCCAGAAATTTTGATTGAAGAACCAGAATTGGCTTTGGAAGAATCTATAGTATCCTTTCATGACAAAAATTATGTGGACTTTGTTAAGCAGGCTGGAAAAACTGGTAATGGATATTTAGATATGGGAGATACTCCTTCTTTTAGAGGCGTATTTGAAGCATCTTCATATGTTGTCGGATCAACTTTAAAAGCATTTGATATTGTAATTAGGAAAAAAAATGGGATAGAACATGCATTTAATCCTATTGGTGGACTACATCATTCAAGGAGAATTAATGCAGCGGGGTTTTGTATTTTTAATGATATTGGAATTGCTATACTCGAAGTTAGAAGAAAATATGGTATTAAGAGGATAGCTTACATAGATATAGATGCGCATCATGGGGATGGTGTCTTTTATGAGTTTGAGGATGATCCTCTTCTTTACATTGCAGACATCCATGAAGATGGCCGTTTTCTCTATCCTGGGACAGGATCCGAATGGGAGACTGGTTCTGGTAATGCTGTGGATACGAAATTAAACATTCCCTTAAACCCTCATTCGACAGATCAAGATTTTATTGCATCTTTTAAAAGAGTAGAAGATTTTATTGATAAAAAGGCAAAACCAGAGTTAATCATATTACAATGCGGTGCAGATTCGCTAAAACAAGATCCATTGACCCATTTAAACTTGACATGTAAAAGTCATAACTATGCGGCAAGTAAATTACACAATCTTGCTCATAAGCATTGTAATGGAAGAATAGTTGCTCTGGGTGGAGGAGGATACAATAAAATAAATATTGGTAATGCATGGACGGCAGTAGTATTAGCTTTTATTGAGAAATATTAGGCTAATAGTGAATAAAATAATAAAGATAGAAAAACAATTTAAAGTCTATATGAATTTATTTTAAAGTAAGTCTACCAATTATATTATTAGTTTTTTAGAATTTATATTTATAATTATTGTTATTTTGATCTAATTATACTAATTGACGGTATAGGAGAAATTGATTATACTTTCTCCTGATTCAAACAACTCTTAAAATTCTTATCGTGCAATTTTTATTGCTTCATATGAAATACTTTTTTAGGTTTTATCTTTAGTAAAATTCTCTTTTCCCCCGGTGCCCTTCCAGGATATTTATCTTTATTCAAATATTTTTTTGCCAATTTGTCTATATGGCTTTCAGCTTCCTCTCCTGTTATCTGCTCAACAATTTCACCACTGACAGTAACCATATGATAAGGATTGTTGTTATCTGCTACAGATAGCGATACTCTTGGGTCTCTTGCTACATTCTTTTGTTTTACCCTTCCTATTGCAGTATTAATAAGAATGTAACTATCTTCAATATCTACCCAAGTAGGAGTAACATGAGGAGATCCATCTTTCATAGATGTGCCTACAAAAGCAAAGTTCTTGTTCTCAAAAAGGCTTTTAATTGAAGG
>JAATVJ010000335.1 GCA_014523515.1 Nitrososphaerales archaeon TH1177
ATAGGATTTATTTAAATTATAATGGTCTAGGATTAATTTCTTTAAATTCTCTCCTTCTACTCCTTCTTCTTCATAATCATCATGATTACCTATTGCTATCTTAGTTTTTGAGTCCAGTGATTTGGTCATATTAAACCAACATTCAGGTGTCTTCTTATAACTAAGGTCTCCTGCTACAAGAAATAACTCTGGCTGTAATTTTTCTATATTTTTAATATTTTCTTGAGCTCTCAAAGAACATCCAACATCAGAAATAGTTATAATATTAAAAACATTCTCAATAGCATTTTGACTTTCAAATGAGTATGAATCATTAGTTATATAAAACATGGTAAAAGTAATAATCAAAAATACAAGAAATATCCGTAAAGATGAGATTTTCTGGTATAAATTAGACAAGATATAACCAATTCTTTCCAATTCCTTTTTCTTTATATTGTTATACATATTATTTATATCAATTTCAGATGAAAGAATAATATTTATGATAATAATTCAATTGTAATAGTAATTGATCAGCTAATCTTTTTAACATTCGTTTATATAAATCAAAATTTCCTATTGAATCTTTATTTAGTATCATACATGATAGAAAAAAAAGGTTTTAATTATTTTACATTATCTATTATTTGTGATTTTTATTATTTCTTCTTTTTATATACTATTGTTTTAAAAAGGTAATATTCTATAAACAGCACCAGGTTTTTCTGTTTTTGACTGCTTTAGTCCTGAAACAACATAGAGATAACCGTCTGGACCTTGCATGAATATTTGAATAACTAAAATATACAAGAAGTGCTATAGATAAAAATAATAAAACTGATAAAATATAATATCTATCTGTATTTGTATCCATCATTTTATTTAAGAAACAGAATGATACTTCTCTATTTATAAATCAGATCTAATAAATTGCAAGATTCATTTATAACTTTCTAAAATCAAGTCTATTAGCAAATAATATTATAAAATAATTATGGAGCCAATATTTCAAAAAAATTATTTTCTCTCTTTTTCTATTATTTTACTTTCTGTTGCACAAAGAGGTTACCCATGCTTTTGTATCTATTATTTTAGTTGTATTTGCTAACTTTGGTGCTATTGCTGATAGTATATTTGTATCCATTTCTTTAGTTATATTTTCTGACTTATTTGCCAGTGAATTAGTATTTATATTCTTATTTAACATATTACCTCTTTTTTCCTTCTCTTGTGTATATAGAATTATGCTATCATATTTTGTATTGCTGCTTTTGTACATAAATATTATAACAACTAAAAAACACAAGTGATAAAGATAAAATTACCATTAATATATTTCCTCTGTTTATATTCATTATTCTGTGAATTGAGAATGGAATCGAGGATATTTTAACACACAAATAAAACAATACATATTTAATACAAAAAACACTTCTTATAATATATTTCTTTTTTTTAATTTTTTATTACTATAAAGTTTTTATTACCAATATCATAGAATAAAAAACCTTGGAAAGATTTACTTATTTCATATTTGCTTAATCTCAAAATTAAAAAACCATAATATCAATTTGTACCTAGTAGTATCAATTTATTATTGCTTTCAGTTAATTGAACCTTGATGTTAAAAAACTCATACCAATTGATTTGAAATAATATTTTTCTATTAGTAATATCGCTAATTTCCTTGATTACAATTGTAATCTGCTCTAAAATGTGATTTTCCACTATCTGTAACATAGATATAGCCTTTAGAGTCCATTGCTATATCATGAGGAATAAGGAACTGATCATCTTTACATCCAAGTGACCCCCACATTGTTACAAAGTCACCATTGCTATCAAATTTTTGAATCCGTACATTTCTTGTATCTACCACATAGACATTACCTTCTGAATCAACAACAATACCATGATTCTCTATAAATTGACCTTCATCTTTTCCTTCACTTCCCCAATGTTTTATAAACTTACCATTACTATCAAATACGGATATTCGAGAATTTTCTCTACCATCAGTAACATAAACTTTATCTTTTGAATCTACTGTTATATCATGTTGATGTACAAATTGACCTTTCTTTGAGCCTTTTTTTCCCCACATGTCTATAAATGTGCCATTACTGTCAAATTTTTGTACTCTGGGAAGTACTTGATCACTAACATAGACATTATCGTTTGAATCTAGTGTAATACCCCATGGTTTTTTGAATTCGCCTTCCTTTGATCCTTCTTTTCCCCACATTGTTATAAATGTCCCATTACTGTCAAATTTTTGAATATTTTTCCTAGAATATTCTGCAAGGTAGATGTTATTCAAAGAATCTATAGCCATACTTTCAGGTTGCAAAAATTCGCCCGGACCTATTCCTTTTGAGCCCCATTTAGTAATAAAATTTCCATCTTTATCAAACTTCTGGATATTGCACTTTTCTGCATCGCTAACATATACATTATCTTTTGAATCAATAGTTATTCCATGAGCATGTAGAAATTGACCATCATAAGGTCCTGGTTTACCCCAACTATCTACAAGAGTCCCATTCTTATCAAATTTCTTTACAAAATGAAAATCTGAATAATAAGAATCAGAATTTATTTCACTATTAGATGGTGATAAAATTGCTGCTGATTCAATTTGACTGTCTTCTATACAAGTCTCTTTATCTGTATCTTCAGAATTTGATGGTTTGTTTTCTATATCTTTAGAATTTGTGGTAGATATATCTTCAGAATTTGTTGTTGGATTTTTTTTTCTTCTTCTTCTATGTCAAAATAGTCTTCTGCATCGAATTCAAATATCTGAGCATAAATAGTGGATATAAAAATTGTAGGAATAAAAAATGGAATTATGAAGCTAAATGTTATTAATGATAATTTGAGACTTTTATTCACAATTATAAAGGACTCTGTATTTATATTAAGATTATATTAGAAAATTATGGACAATTTCTCTAGTACAACACCAGAATAACTGGTA
>JAATVJ010000336.1 GCA_014523515.1 Nitrososphaerales archaeon TH1177
AAATAATTATACAATAAGGACAAGAATTATATGGCATATTGTTAAAAGGCTAATATCATATTAATATTGCTGGAGTACTCCAGTGACTGAATTACTCCGATTACTGAATTGCTCCAAAGGTATTGATTAACCTTAATAATTCAAGTCGTTCATTTCTAAAAGATTTCTTTGATTTTTAACATCTCTATGAACCTTTTCTTTCTTGTAGTTGATCTAAGATTGTAAAGAAACTCGGAAAAGATCTATTTTTAAAAAGGAATACATAAAGGAGGAAGGATAATTAATGTAAAAGATTATTTGAAGTATACCGAAATTCATTGCTAGGACTAGATGAAGTCGTAAAGAAACTCTGGACAATTATAGATTCATCTAAAACAGATTAAAAGAAAGAATGCAATTAATTTAATTATTAAACGTTACAAGGAGAGGCTCTGTTAACTTGGGATTATTATCTCCTTCTCCTTTGTTAGCATAGAAATTTTATTTTTATTTACTATAGTATTATTGTACATTGATACAATTAGTTCTATCCATTTATACACATGACTATTATCACAATCTCTTTTACTATTACATGGATAGTAATCATCAAAAGATTCAGTTCTGTCTTTGAAATACTGCATTATCCTTTCAATCAGACTCTTTTCCAATGATTAATCTATATAGGGTTTCAACTTTAGTACTTTGCAGCAGGCTTCTGGATACCAACTACCGCCATCTGAATAAACACTGTGTTTGCCATATTTTTCTATCAATGATTCTAGAAATTGTCTAGCAACAAGCATATCTCAACTCTCAGAAATGTGTATTCCAAGTAATGTTTTATGTACAGGTTCTGTTGCTATCCACAAATATGGTAGTGTTTCCAACCATTCGGAATGACAGTTTCATCAATTATGAAAGCAGAAATTCTCTTTCTCTTCTTATAAACAGGATACTGACTAAATTTCTGTATCCAGTTCCATATAGCAATATGACTTCGTTTCTCGTCATCAAATATATCTAACGCCTTGGAAGTATTTCTAGACTGAGACAACAAGAAAGTACAAATACTAAAAGAGTACATTACTATTACAGTGGATGTCTTTTTTCTTTCAAATGTTATAAACATAACATGACAAGAATAGGGACATTCACAGCTAAATCTATTTTGTTAACTTAACACAGCCGCCTGAAATAATAATAGTATGAGTAACATTATTAATCAAATGTTATATAATATGCTTGAAAAATTTGTGTACTCATTTCATCTATCTGTCCGATTCCATCAAGGTAGAATGGAAAATAATGCCATAGCCTTTTATATCCAATGAAGTAGAATGGATTCATTATAGTTATAAATAGAAGGCTAATGGCTTTCTTTTAATAATAAAATATTTTTATTATTATATTTTCAGTTGAATATTTAAGTTTTAACACCTATTATTAATTATGGGTGAAGAGTATCAAGAGCTTAAAACATCTGAAATTTTAGCTGAAGCATTAATTGATTGGAATGTTGATGTAGTTTTTGGTCTTCCAGGAGATGGAATTAATGGATTTATTGAAGCCTTAAGAGTAAGACAAGATAAAATAAAATTTGTACTTGTTAGGCATGAGGAATCGGCTGCTCTTATGTCTTGCGCATATGCAAAATACACAGGCAAGATAGGAATATGTGTTGCGACATCTGGACCTGGAGCAATTCATCTCTTAAATGGATTATATGATGCAAAGGCAGACAATATACCTGTTCTTGCTATCACAGGCAGTACTTTTTCAGATATAATGAATTCAGGTTTTTTACAGGATGTAAACCTCGTACAACTTTTCTCTGATGTTGCCTCTTACAATACAATGATAAATGTGCCAGAGCAAGCAGAGATGGCAGTAGATCTTGCATGCAGAACTGCTCTTTCTCGCAAAGGAGTTAGTCATATTAACATACCAGTGGATGTACAGGAAAAAAAATTAAAAGGGAATTATTCAAGGCATAAGGTTCCTGGACATACGTCAGATATTTTTGATTCTTTTGCATTACCCAATAAACGATTAATAGAAAAAGCAGCACAAATACTCAATAGAGGAAGCAAAATTGTAATTTTGGTCGGACAAGGAGCATTGAATGCTTCAAAAGAAGTCTTAGCAGTAGCAGAAAAACTAAATGCACCAATAATCAAAGCATTACTTGGAAAAGCTGTTGTCCCTGATGATCATCCATTGAGTTTAGGTGGAATAGGTATGCTTGGCACAGACCCATCAAGTGACGCAATGAAGGAAATTGATACCTTACTAATAATTGGATCATCATTTCCGTATATGGAATATCTCCCAAAACCAGGGCAAGCAAAAGGAATTCAAATTGATATTAAGTCAGAAAAAATAGGATTAAGATATCCTATTGAAATAGGTCTAGTTGGAGATTCAAAAACGGTTTTATCAGAATTACTTCCTTTATTGAATGATAAAAAAGGTACAAATAATAATATTATTAAAAATAATCATAAAAACAATAAAAATGATGTTTCTAATATAAGGTTACGATTTTTACAATCAATGCAAAAATCTATGGAAAAATGGAATAAAATAATGAAAGAACAAGGCAACAGATATGATAATCCAATTAAACCACAGGTTATTGCTAATGCAGTTTCAGAAGAATTAAAAGATAATGCAATTGTATCTGCAGATAGCGGAAATAATACTGTTTGGGCTGCACGTTTTTTGAAAATGAGAGATGGGATGAAATTTTCAGTATCGGGCAGCTTAGCAACAATGGCATGTGGGTTGTCATATGCAATAGCTGCAAAGATCGCTTTTCCCGACAGACAATCCATAGCATTTGTTGGAGATGGTGGATTTACAATGTTAATGGGTGAATTTGCTACTGCAGTTCAATACAAGCTACCAATTAAAATTATAATTTTAAAGAATAACCTATTAGGAATGATTAGATGGGAACAAATAGCATTTCTAGGCAATCCAGAATATGCAGTAGAATTTTCATCTATAGATTATGCAAAATTTGCTGAAGCATGCGGTGGCAAAGGATATACAATAAAAAAGGTAGAAGAAGTAAAATCTATAATTAAGATGGCAATGAGAGAAGAAGAAGAATTACCTACTATTGTAGAAGCATATATAGATCCTTATGAACTACCATTACCACCAAAAGTAAATATGGAATTTCCAAGTAAAATTGCAGAATCATTTGAACGAGGGCAGCCATACATAAAGGAAATAGAAAAGGCTTTATCTATGGATCATATCCCTGAAAGATATTATAGTTTAAAGGCACATTTAAAAACAGAGCAAAGTAAGGAAAAAAATTAAAACAAATTAGTAATATAATTCGATTAAATAATAAAATTTGATTTGTTACTATAATACTTTATCAATTTAACTGTAATTTTACAAATAATAGGAACAATTCAACTTGGATCTATTACATTAACTATATTTTTAAAACATATGAATAATATTTAAATTAAAATGTTAAAAAATGTAACATATATCGATAATATCAAAATATTACTATAACATACCAATAGACTATAATGACATATTTAGCTTTTTAATTCCTTAATCATAATATTTCTAAAATATACTATGGACCTATCATCGTAATTTTGTAATTAATAATTCTTTTATACTGTATGATCAATTTAGTATTGCAAATAGATTGTATATAGAGGCTTACCTTGTTTAAGTAACAAATGATAGAGAAATTAGCTTAATATATAAACAACAGGAATGACTAAAGCCACCAAGTTCATTGATAGAAAAATAACGTAACAGAGAATTATGACGGTTCATACTAATGAATTAATTTTGATAATAATATATTATGTAACTATTATATAGGTATGTCAGTGTTCGACCTACTCAGACAATGAAGATAGATATAGTAACTAGAAATTCATAAAAAAGCATGACAAATAGTTAAATTCTGCAATAATAATAATAATAGATTTAATGTTTTTTGTATCATATTTGAACAAGAATACATTAACACTATAAAAGAAAGCTTGAATAAACTATTAAAAGAAAAGAAATATCAGAATAATAGACTAATAAACAATAATCAATATTTTAATAATGAAGGTAAAAATATATAGAAATGAAAGAGAGAGAAAGAGAAATCAGAATAAAATCTTTTCAAACACAATCGTTTGATGGACTAATTAACCAAGTAAATAGCTGGTTAAAAGATAAACAAGAGATAAACAGAAATACATTTGAATTTATTGATATGAAATATCAATGTGAATCTTCTACAATCTCAGATAGTGATTTAC
>JAATVJ010000337.1 GCA_014523515.1 Nitrososphaerales archaeon TH1177
TATCTAAATAGAATCATCTTATCCTATGTGCTAAAAAAATGAAAATTATTCCTATTGCTAAAATGAATATGGTCAATACAATCATTACAAAAGCTTTGCTAAAAGTTGGAGAATATAGTATAACTGCCAAACCATATAAGCTTGTCAAGATAAAAAAAATTCCAAGTGCATATCCTAATTTTCTTTTAAATGTTGACAATCCTCTTTTTAGCTATCTCTTTGATATATGAAGTTTATTTTAATCTTATTACTCTTGGTTCGATGAAATCCTATAGAAATTTCAATACAATTCTTTTTGCCAATACACTGGAACGCAGATGAGATGATCTAAAGAACATGAGTTTGGCTTAGAGGATGTGAATATAAAGCAAGATACATACTAAGATATCATTGATGAACACATGGAGGAATTGGTGAGTAAGTTTGCAAGTGTAAGCAAACTGTTGATGAGGAGATCCTTGAGAAATTCGATGAAGATGTTGACTTTAATAGGCGTGATTGACAGAATAGACTTCAAAAGATAATTCAAATTACCACCTATAACACCCCTTTTTTTTGTTGTATTTACTTCTAAAAGTTAGAGTAGTTGAGATGATTATGGAACAAGTAAATTTAACAAAATATATTATCAGAAATATTTCTATTGTATTTAGATTTGCTAAAATATTTGGAACATAGGCAAAGAAAGTTCATAACCAAAATGATCAACAATAAATTTTAGATAACAAATAGAGATAAAATCAAAATGATCTAAATTCTCTCCTTACTGTTTCTGCGGAATACCTTAAAATCTTAACAAGATACTAATAGGATAGTATTTAGAAATTATAAATTATTATGGATGATGTTCTATTTTTTTATTATATTAATATATTTTAATTAAATCATTTTCTTATCTAAAATAAATGTTTTGTAGTTGATTTTACAATTTCCGCATTTATAAAGTATCATCTGATGTGCTGCATTACGTTCTATTTTATTAACATAAAGCAACGTATGTTTACAAAATGAACATTTCATTTTTTTATTTTCAATGATATTTATTTAATTTATTATATTAAAATTTATTTATCGTTTTGATTTATTAGATTGGTAAGAAGCTAATATCGCTAAATCTAAAATTATTACTGAAACAATAATCAAATATATTAGAATGCTATTAGATAGAATTTCATATTTTTTTCGGCGCCTAAAAATTTTTTCTTGTGAATTCGAAAGATATTATCCAATAAGATGGAAAAGATATGACTCAGACAACATCCATCCTATTATCATTATACAATTATGGTATAATGATATAATTATATGGTATTGGTATTATTTATGATATTTGGTGGCAGTAAAAAATCACTATTTAATAGTAATTTTATTAGAGCATAAGATTTAGAATTAGTTTAGGAAACTTTTTAATCTTGCAGTCTAATTTTATCAAACAGGGAAGAATATATTTTATTGATATTAATTATCATTGTTCTGATTTTTATAACATTATTTTCTACAGAAGGTTTTAATCATAGTGATGGTTGCCATAGATGGCATAGTTGTCCCTCAGATTCTGGTAGTTATGTTTGTGGTGGTGATTTGGGCTATGATTCAGAATGATGATGAAATAACATTAATTTTGAAAAAGAAAGAAATAAACAGACCTTCTTTTCAAAATCCATCTCAGATATTTTAAATCATAACTTACACTCACTCTTATCTTGATTGACTATTATTAAGAATTGGTTATTTTTACTTCTATATCTTTATGCGGACACATTGCTATTATTTCTTCTGCTAACTTATAACTTTCTTTATCGTTTACATCTTCTTTAGTAGAAGAAAATTCAAATATTGTTTTTGTATTTGGCAAGTATACTCGTTTTAGATTCAATTCACCATCTCCCTCTTCTCCTTTTTTAAAGACATACCGTTCACCGTGTTTAGTTATTGGGTTCCAACTCCTTAATAGTATGCCTTTTTTTTCTATATTCTCATTTGTTCTTTTATCATAAACAATTGTATGCATAAAGAGATGAAAAAAAGTCTCATCTGGATTATAGAAATATCTTAAAATGTAATTCTTCTTATGTGAATGTGGTTTTCCTTCAATTGGATTGTAACACATTCCAACATAAATTCTTGTTTTTTCATTTTGCATAATATATTAATGCTATTTATGAAATTTAAAATTATTGCATCATCCCACTACATATGCTATGCTTCCTATTCTATTAATACAATATATACTGATTAGCTCATTTTTATAGTTAAATTATTTAATGATTCTACATTTATGTTACTTCTATAACAATTAAAACCAAAAGCATTATGATTATAGCAATCGATAAGCAGTAATAATCTAGATAACTTTATTTATATAATTTTAGGGGACTCATTTGACAAATAAATATAAATATAATGCTATTGCTATTTTACATTTTAATTAGAATACAGAATACAAAATCAATTAATTGGATTCAGCTACATATTTAGATAATTATTCGAAAATTGAATCCTCTATGCACTAGAATTCTACTACTACTATCTTGTATTTAGCTTTTATTATTAGAAACTTATTTTGAAATTAATTTTAATAGATATTATTATAATAATAGTATTGCTATACCTATATTATTTCATGTGTCAAAACATAATTTGTATTATTAGCAGCAAAACTAACTTTTTTTGGCCCATCATGAATCTCATTTTCCTCAACAATATGATTCCTAACGTGTTTAGTATTACTTAGATTACGTATTAGATCTTCATCAAAGAAACTTATTATAGCCTTCTCATTGAATTGAATTTCTGCATTTATCTTCCAATCACTTCCTTCCATCATTGATTCTGGTCCAAATCTCGAAATCTACCATTATCAACAGTAAGAAAAGTCTCATCTGATTTAGTATTATTATCATTATCAGTTCTATTACAATGAAGATTTAATAATCTTAAAATTCTCATATGTTATCTTCAGTTTATAAATATTAAAGATTTTTTATCTTTTTTAAAGGTTAACAGGAATGCAAAGACAATGGACATCAAGTAAATAATCATAACTTTTAAGGCGCGGAAAAAATTTTTACCAATATATTTATGTATTAAGGCATTTTATATAAAATTACATAATAGATTAAGAATTGATGGAAACCGATACCTAAGCATTGTATGTGACGTTACTGAGATATACCATCATTTATTAGATCTTCTTTAATTGAAAAATAGGAAATATTCAATTTATTATTTTATGATTGATATACTTTTTATTCTTTTAAGGAGACTCAAATCTGTTAAATTTAAGAGATTCAATATAATATTACATTATTTAACGGTTTGTTCTATCTGGATTAATGTCTATGGCTGTACCAAAAATAAGAGTCTAATGTATGGTAATAAAGAGAATAATATTTAATGTTTTTACTTTAGAATGTATATTTTTTATTTTTAATATATCATAGTTAACGAATTTGGATTTATCATGAATGAGAATTTAGTTATTGTACAAGCCTTTTTTTGTTTAAAATTTATTTAAAAAATAAAAAAAGTCTTAAACTCCTTTTTGTTATTGTTGATTGGTAGGCTGAATGTAAATGTTGAGCCTACACCTTCTTCTCTACTATCTTTTTCGTTATTATTGGTAGCCCATATCTTTCCACCATGCATTTCAATTATATTCTTGGAAATAAATAATCCCAAACCTGTACCACCTGTCATGGATTTAGTTGCAAATTTTGTAAAAAGTTTCGGCAATATCTCTGGATGTATACCTGTTCCTGTATCTTTTATACTAACAAGAATTTCATTGTAGTTATTATTATCTTTTTTCTTTCAACAATAACAGTAATACTACCTTCATTTGTAAACTTGAACGCATTGTCTAACAGGTTATAAATGACTTGACTAAGCCTATTTCTATCAGCATCTATAATTATTTCATTGTTGTTATCATACGATTCATAGAATAATTTTATATTGTTTTTATTTTCTATAATCTTTTGTTCATACTCTCTTAAAATCTCTGTTATCATTTCTTTGAGATTGAACTTCTCTTTCTTTAAAAACAAAGAACCACTTTCAATTCTAGTAACGTCTAATATCTCTTCTGCAAGTTGCATAAGTCGTTTTGAATTTCTATAAATAATATCAAGAAATTTCTTATCTTTATCTATGTTTATTCCTTCTTGGCGAAGTAGTTCAGTAAGTGAAATTATTGGTTGAATGGGTGTTCTCATTTCATGTGCTGCCACATTTATGAATTCATTTTTTAATCGATCTCTATATTTTAGTTCTTCGTTTCCCTTTTCAAGTTCCTTTATTAATTTATCTTGTTTTTTGATATTCTTTATAGAGTTCATCATATAATTGAAAGAATTACTTAGAATTGAAAGTTCATCATCGTTGTTATTATTATTATTATCTTTGCTTTGACCTATTACATTAAGCCTCTCTCTATTTACTTCAGGTATTGCAGAAGTTAGTAAAAATTGGTTTTAATATCTTCCTGATAAGGTAAAGTACAAAAGCAGCAGTAACTGCAATATTTAAAATTATAAAGATTCCTTGAATAAACAATGAATACTCTGAATTACTTTTTAAATAATCACTTAATTTTGTAACCAATATAGTTGATGAATCTACTAAAGATAGTGCTTCTGTTTCTAGTAGTGATGTTTCTTTAACTTTGTTTATTGATTTTTCTGAACTAGCTATTTCATAATCTGCCTTAATTATATTGTTTGCTAAGATTGTTTTAAGTGAACCCCATTTCTGATAAATCTTGTTCCAATCATCTAAAAATTCTCCTGGTAATGGTTTTAAATCTATTCTGGCTATGATGTTTCCACCCTGTCTTAATGCCAAGATATTTGATTCCAATTGATTTATTGCAGAGTTGATTTTAGAACTATTTTTAGTGTTACCTTCAAACAAATATTCAGATATATAAAACATCAGATTAGAGGTGAGAAATCGATTCTTTCCTGCAATATTTATTGAATTTCCCAAATATGCCATTTGTGATTGATAATAAGAGGATATAACAAAATTAGTAATAACAAGAATAATCAGAATAAAAACAAATATTACTATTTTAGAACCTATTTTAGAATGAATAAATTTAAAAGTGTCAAGATAATACTCTAACATTGACTATCCAAGGTTAAAAATTTTAATTAATAAAATGTAAAAAAATGGATTCTGTAGTTTCATGTTACTGCTAATTAGTATATCTTCTTTGTTGTTTGTTATATTCCTTTATTATGCATTAGAAGAATTTGTTGTTGTTTTATGGATATTATCCCTAGTAACTTGTTGGAATGTTTTTACAGTATTAGATCCTATTTTCGATAATTCCTTTACTGTATCTTTTGTATGCTGAACAGATGTATTGACAGAATCTAGATTTGCA
>JAATVJ010000338.1 GCA_014523515.1 Nitrososphaerales archaeon TH1177
CCACGTTTGCGGCCATCCATGCAATAAAACAATAGGATCTCCTTTACTACCACCTATCACATAATGCATAAGGATCCCATTAACATTAGTTTTATGATGTGTATAGTCTATTTTTTTCTCACTATCATCAATAATGTTTTGTGATGTGGCTGAAGAAATAAATCCCATACCGGAAACTACAGAACAACAAATAATGATGAATATTAGTAATAAACTTTTATGATGTAGATAATCTATCAATATAATATCAATCTCTTTTTCTATAAATATTTGTCACATAATTACAATTGTTTCTGTTTTCAACTTTGATCCATGTTCATATTGATTTTCAATTTTTAGATTGTCTAGAACCTGAGGCGACTGAATCCTCCCACATTTACACTGGATCCTGGAGTGATGAGATCTGTAAATTGTTGGAAAATTGAGTCCATACTTTTATCATTTTGCATCTTCGTCACAAATTCATCTCTGTGCTTGCGGTCTATATATGATACTATTTCCACCCAAACTTCCTCATCTTGGCCAGCTGAAAGAGTTTTGGCTATATTGACAAAGGGACCCATATTTTCATTAGTGCTGAGCTGAAAAATTTCCCAACGTAGAATCCCATATTTCTTAAATGTGTCAGTAACTTGGTTATTGAGCTGCACCATTGCCTCATGGTTCTTTTTAGGTAGTCGATAGATGAGGAGATCAATATAATTTCCACTATGTTGTTCCTTTTCTATTACGTTTGATTCATTCATAATTGTAATGTACCAAATATAGTTTTTAAATATGTAATGGAGTAAAAGTATAGTTATTTGCAAACTATTAAAGAAGGTCAACAAGAATAAAATTTTATAATTATATCTCATTAATCAAATGTTAAATAATCTTTGAATATATTTTTTAAATCTTCTTTATCCTCTTCATTTAAAGGATTTTTGTCTGTTATATTTTTATTCGGTAACTTTTGTATTCTTTCAAAATTAAGTATTTTTCGTAGTTTTCTACTTAATTAATATTTTCCAAGGAATTAAGTAAAGTAATTTAAAGATATTTTCTTGAGTATCTGGATTAATATCCTTCATTGAATTATCTATTATCTTTTTATAACCACTTCTAAAGTCATTGGACGAATACAGATCCAATAATAATTATGGTACTATTTCTCTAATAAAATATTTGATTTGTTAAATGCCGTGTAGAATTTATCTATGCCAAGAATAGCATTGAAAATAAAGAGACAATTATAAAATAGAATACATAGCCATAGTATTGCTTAAGATAGTTTGATCTAAATTTCAATTGAAACAAAGTAAACTACAAAAAATTATAAAATGTTAGCATAATTTTTTAGATTCAAAAAATTATTATAATTTATTAAATAGATATAACTACCCTTCTATTTCTACTGGAAAATATTCTAATATATTATTGTAATATTATATTAATATAATTACAACTCGATATTCAAACTAAATAAACTTAAACCATTAAGTAAATAAATTTAAAGTTTAAAGAAATTGGGATATAGATCTAAAATTAGAGTATCTATTAGAGTAAATTTTTTTATCTATTTATCAATATTATCAAGTCTTGTTATTCCTTATTCTCTTATCTAAAATTTTTAGTACATTGATAAATATTTTTTAATAACATTAAATTTAATAAAAAGAACACTGTAATGACAGTTATGTTAAATAAAATAGAAGGAATTACATTGTTAGTTTCAGATATAAAAAGATCTGCAGAATTTTATCGTGATATTCTAAACTTGAGAGTCAATAAAGAAAGTGAAGATAAAATAGAATTTTCAAAAAAAGATTCCACCAATACTAAACTTATAATCGAATTAGATAGGACAGGATCTAGTCAGAATAACAAAAGTTCAGTAATTATAACTTTTTCTGTCACTGATCTAAACACTATATATGAAAATTTAATTCAAAGAAAAGTTGATTTTCATAAAAAATTATCTGATGATGAAACAGGAAAAAATACAATCCTACGAGATCCAGATGGATATTTAATATCTCTTAGTGAACCTAGAGATGAATTTGCACAAATTCCATATTATCATGGGTTTGCACCAGCATAATCCTTATTTATTAAGATAAATACCTGTATCTTTTAAATCAATTTTTATTTATCTTGTAAAAATAATTCATTTAGTAAACTAATGGATTAGCATAATCATCATCATCTAATCAAATCTACTAATAATTTTTTTACTTTCTATCGAGGTTATATATGTAAATTTAAGAAAGTATAAAATATTATAATAGAAGGTATAATGCAAACGATATTTATTTAGTTGCGATAAGGTCAATTATATCAGAACTGAGTATACCTGGGGTTAACCCAATCTTATATTTCTTTTTTTAATTTTCCATATCTAATTATTATACATCTTTTTTGTAATACATTTATTTCTCTTTTTTTCTAATTTTATTTTTATTTTTATATTTTTAAGAATATATTATAAATTAAATTAAATAGAATATTTTTATACTAACACCTTTTAGTAAATATTGATATTATTATTTTATTATTTTATTTACATTTTCTATAGATTAAAAGATAGATATAGATAAAAATCTCATTTAATTATAAGCTAGAAATATAAATATCTCTATTATAGTTGTATATAAATATATATAAATTGATATTATATGCTATAAAATGGGGAATATCTTAAAAATAACTATTGTAACTTTTTTGGGGATATTAATATCAATTTTTTTTACAATAGGATTTGCTAATTCTCAAACGATAACGATGGAAGGAACATCTAACAATGATAAAATTACTGGTAGAGAAGGAGATGATAAAATTGAAGGAGGGGAAGGGAACGATATGTTGAATGGATGGTTCGGCGATGATGTATTAGAGGGAAATGAAGGTAATGACCAGATGAAGGGTGGTAGAGGAAATGATAAATTGTATGGTGATGAAGATAACGATAATTTGAAAGGTTACTCAGGAAATGATACATTAATCGGCGGAGAAGGAAACGATAAATTGGAAGGCGGTAAAGGTGCAGATATACTAGAAGGCGGTGAAGGTGCAGATAGTTTTATTTGTGATTCTGATGATGTAATAGTAGATTTTAATCATCAAGAGGGAGATTCAATAACAGGATCTTGCAGATACGACTATATTCCTAAAGAACTCTTTTGAAAAAATTGAAAATACTCTACTAATACAATAAATAATAATCTATCTTTATTTATAAAATAACTTTGATCTTTTATAAATTATGCTTAAGCATTTTATCTTTATCAGTTATTATAACCATTCTGTGTATAGTTTACCTAAAAATTCCTAAAAGTAAATCCATTAATCTTAAAAGAAGCTGGCCAATTTAATTGTAATTGAAAAATACAAATAACTTTTAACCAAGAAAATCATAATAGCAATTGAAAATACATTAAGTTCCAAAAGATATTTTTAAAACTTTTGTACTTAGTTTTATTTGATTTGATAGACTAATGAATTTTAATATTGGTTAAGATGATTATAAGTATTATACCTATCTGTTAATAAAAAAATATAAAATATAATTAAGATAAAGAAAATAGTTAAAGTTTTGGAAAAATAGAAATAAATTTTAGTAATTAATTAGTAAATCAGATATATATTATATTTATAATTGTTATTTGTGTCTAATAATGAATTGAATTTTTTAATTTTCTATATAAAATAAGCATTAACATTAAATAAAATTAAAATAAATGATATTGTATGAGCGATGTCAATATACCTTTTACTACTAATCCTATTACTAATTTTCCATTTTTAGATATTCCTGCTTCATTAGTTGAAGAGATGTTATCAAAAACAACGCAAATAAGTAATGATCTAGTTAGTTCCTTTGATACAATCAAGAAAAAACGACATTATTTTCGTTCACAATTAGACAAGTCTGCGATTTTAGGAAAAGATACAGAAATTAATAAATCGCATAAAATCTTAACTTCTTGTGGTATCGATGGAGCTTTTGCAATTGAACGTCTATTAGGGACAGATCTCATAGCTATTGCCACTGTTGGAGTAGAGGGGTTAATGTCTACATATCAAAAAGGAGAATGGGATTCTCCAAATCATAATGTTTTCATAAATCCAGAAAGACATGATCCTGAAAATATGATTGCAGCAAGAGGATTAATGATAGAAATGGAGCTAAACCTTGCAGCATCGGCACCATATGAGTTAATCTTTTTAGATGGATCTCTCACTACTGGACTTATTCATATGTATAAAGCTATAGATTTTATTGACAAACGAAAAAGTGTTACAGCAAATCAAATACGAGATAATTATAAGAATTTCTTGCTATCTTATAATAAAATTTTAGAATCAAACGATAATAAAAGA
>JAATVJ010000339.1 GCA_014523515.1 Nitrososphaerales archaeon TH1177
AAGGATGTGATCTTCCGAATCCATATCTTGAGAGCTCTTCACCAAATAATATGGCTGTTAAACACATTAACAAATAATAAACAACAAACGCAATAAAAGAATCCTCAAACAAAGATGGTTATTATGTAATATTTCGCATACATCTACGAATTCCGTTAATCCTAGGCCATTAAATTCATGCATAAATTTTATCTATCGATATATGAGAGATAGAGAGTCAATATAGAAGTATTTTTTTAATTAGTCCCGAGGCAATAGATAACAGATTTTTTAGGTAATTAAGGTATTTAAAATCTAATAAAAATGGATTTAGCATATTTTTTATAATATAGTATATCTTCTAATATATGCAAGATCTTAGGATCATTATATTACATGTTATGTTTTTGTTTTTGATGTTCACCCAATTTGTCTAAACTATCAAAAGTCTGTTTGCATATGTCACATATTAGTGGATTCAAATTACTATCGTTATAGTCTAATCCTGGTTCGCCTTGGTCCATAACTAAATTAATACAATATCATATATTAAAGCTATTAAGTATTTTTTATATAACAGTGAAATCTGAATGAATCTGAATTGATCAAAATAATTTTTGTTATTTTATTGCTTATAAAACAAAGTCTAAAATATACTCGCTTTTTCTATTATCATATGTCACAAGCAGAATGGTTTACTACTTATTTACAATATGAAACTCTAAAAGATATGTTAAGTGTTATACTTTATACGTCACAATCTTTTATGACTATAACGCCATTACTTTACCATATAACATATCAAAAAAATGAAATATTATTTATTCATACAGGCATAGTTGGAGGCATTGTTGCTCATTATCATATTATCGAAGAAAAACCAAGAAAGAAATTCATTGAATTAAATAAAATAACAGGTAATTTTACTTTTGTTGATAGTATTGGTAGCAATACTCAATCTATCTACATTCCTATTGTAAAATTGGTAAAATCCACTCTTGCATTTCCAATAGATAATGTGGAATTGACAGAAAGCTTATAGCAATACTTTAGATGACATATAGATTCATCATTAATTTTTTGTTGAATTAGCCTATAAATTCAAAGTTACTGTTAACCAATATTCATTTATTTTATATTGACGATGATTCTAATTTGTCTTTATTCTATTTCCATTCGAAGAAATTATAGAACCAGATATAGTCTATTTTATCATCATTAGCTTTACATTATCTTAATTAGATTTTAATTCTATTCCATTTCCATCTTTATTTTTTTTATCAAATCATCTATGGATATTGGTTTTTTTATTATACATCCTGAATATTCTTGAACTCTTTGAGAACTTAAGTCGAATGCAGTTATAAAACATATTTTGATTTTTTCATCTTTGTCTCTTATTTTTTGAGCTAGTTCAATACCATCCATTTCTGGCATCTTCATATCCAAAAGTGCTAATTTGTAAAAATGTACTTTGAAATTAGCTAAAGCTTCAATTGGATTAGTAAACATATCTACTGAAAAACCATTAGACTGTAATCCGAGACTAAAAGCCAAAGCTATATCATGCTCATCATCTACGAGCAAAATTTTATTATTTTCACCCATTCGTATATCTTTACTTTGTTTCTTTTTTATTTATCTCTATTATTAAAGTTATTGCTGATATTGCTATTTCCTAATGGTAACTTAAAACAAAAGATAGATCCACAATTACCATCTTTGTTATTATTTTCTGCCCATATTTTACCACCATGAGCTTCCACAATATGTTTAGAGATATACAATCCTAGACCGATTCCTTCAAAAGATTTTGTAATAAACTTTGAAAATAGATTAGGCAATATTTCTGGATCCACACCTGTACCAGTATCTCTAACAGTCACTAGGGCATAATTATTATTATTATCTTCTTTCTTTTCAACAGAAACAAATACTTCGCCTTCTTTAGTAAATTTAATAGCATTACTTAGAAGGTTGGAAACTACTTCAGAAATTCTTTCTTTATCAGCTTCTATTAACAAAGTCTCTTTAAATGGTTTAAAATTTACCTTGACCTTATAATTGCCATTTACAATAAGAGATTTATAATCATCTATAATATGTGATATAACTTCATTGAGATCAAATAGTTCTCTGTTTAATGTAAAGGCTCCACTTTCAATCCTAGCAACATCTAATATGTCATTAGAAAGTCTTTGGAGTCTAATAGAATTTCTATTTATTGCTTGTGTAAACTCTTTTTGTCTTTCAGGATGCATTTGTAATAGTTGAGAATATGCCAAAATAGCCTGAACAGGTGTCTTTATCTCATGACTTGCAATATTTATGAACTCTTTTTGCATTTTATCATTAACTTTTAGCTCTTGGTTTGCTAATGCAATTTCTCGATTTGATAATACAAGTTTTCTATTTGTTTCTTGTATTTCTTTTGTTCTTTTCTTTACTTCATTATTAAGCATAACATTCCATTTTATTAGAAACATAATAAGAATAGTGATTGCAATAATAGTACCAACAATTAATGAGAACATTGCTAACTTCTCTCCAAATAACACATTATTAATCTCTGAATAAATTGTATCAGTAGGAGTAACTATCTGAACAAAATACAAAGGTATATCTTCGATAAATACAGGAACATTAGTAGTTAATCGTTCACCTCTTCCATAATCATAAATAGCATACCCTGGAATACCGTGTAACAGATTTTGTGTAAGATTCATTAAAATGGGATTATGGTTTGTAAAGTTTTGTACAGATTCACCAAAAAAATTCTTGCCAAGCAAACTTTTATCTGCACCAACTGCAAGTAAAGTTCCCTTTCTATCGTATACAACTAAGAATTGAGAATTAATATCATGTATATTTCCATAGAGTGAGAAAAAAGATTCGGTAGGTATTTTTGCTTCAACGATACCCATGTATTCTCCACTACTACTATTTACTATCGGAACAGCTAATGCAATTCTATCTATATTATCAAATCCCTTAAATCCATCTGAAAAAACTGGTTGTAGAGTATTTCTTGTTTCTTGTATATACTCTCTAAATGAAAGATCTATATTTATAAAAGTTCTTATACCGTCTGCTGCGATCTCATATGTAGTTATATCCTCTTTATCTGCAATCAAAATTGTGTCTACTTTTGTTATATTATTAATTTCAGAAAATTTTTCTTGCATCATCTTATCAATCCTATCGCCATAAAGAAGATTTTGCTGTAAAAGGGCAGAATCAGCGATTCCTTGAAGGATGGACATAATCAATTTAAGATCTGAACTAATATGTTCAGATATCCTTTGTGTAGATTCTATTTGACGGTCTTTATATTGAGTAAAGATGCTATTTTTAACATTCTGTTCGTTAATATGTTGTTGATAAAAGAATAAACCAAATGATGAGACTATTATTAAAATTACAGAGATAATTCCTATTTCCTTCCTCTTTCTAGAGAAAAAATCACTACTATCAGTAGAATTCATTTATATATTTAACACATTTGTTAACATTTTGATTATTTGAATAACCATTTTCATCCATAATATTCATATTGCTATTTTTATTGAGCTCCTATTGCGAGTATATTCATTTTTTTTAACATACATTCTCGTAGACTTAAACTCTTTCCGATATTTTTCGTTAAAGTCTCCAATTTTGGAGAGTTGTGCATTGTTTTGTCATATCCACTTCTTATTCTTATTCTTCTTCTTTTTTTCCATTTACTTATTAAGAATAGTGTAAAAAAATATATAAAATTCTTGTTTATGAATTTAATTCTTTTTAGAAACATCTACAATATCATTATATCTTTCTGGTACAACAATCTTTCCATTAATTATATCTTCTTTAAGCTGATTGAATTTTATTTTTACATCTTCTGGTACACTATTTTCCAATCTATAAAATGGTGCAATATAGATTATCCCATCACCTGATGCTCCCTTGTAATACTCTAATCCAGGTTTGAATACTTGTCCACTAAAATTACCTTTTTGAATCATTTTAATAGCTTGATCAAATGCCTTTTCTACATCCAATACAAAGGAGGTAAGAACAGTATTCGGAGCTAGTTTATTCTGATCAGAAACAGCACCAAATGCAAATATCTTTTTTTCTTTGGCTGCTTCTATAACACCCAAGCCAGATGTATCTGCTACATGTAATAAAA
>JAATVJ010000340.1 GCA_014523515.1 Nitrososphaerales archaeon TH1177
ACTGCATAAGCTTCAGAAATTTCCTTGAATTTTTCTTCTGCACCTGGTGATTTATTCCTATCAGGATGGAACTTTAAAGCTAGTTTTCTGTATGCATTTTTAATTTCATCTTTACTTGCATTCTTTGATATCTCTAAAACTTCATAATAGTCTCGCTTATTAGTCATAAATTATGATCCCGTACCTGTAATAAATTATATTAATAAAAAATGATTATTTTTATCTTTTGATATATATTAGGATCCAGCTGAGGCAGATTTATCGGTAGTATTTGCATTTTCTCCTATATTAGTTTCACTCTGATTTGTAAATCCTCCAGTTGTTGTTCCTGATCCACTGCTGCTGCTACTACTACCTCCTGCTGCTTGATTTGTGGCTGTTGCTGCTGTTGCTCCAACTGTTCTATAAATTTCTGTACTTATTTCAGCTAGTAAATCCTTTGTTTCTTTAATTTTGTTCTTTAGATTTTCAATATTATTACTAGCAATGACATCTTTTAATTCTTGTACTGCCTTGTTTATTTTTTCTGTTTGTTCCGGTTTGATTTTATCTTTGAAGTCTTGAGTAACTAATTTTTCTGCAGAATAGACAAGATTATCTGCTTCATTTTTAATTTCTGCCTCTTCTTTCTTTTTCTTATCGGCTTCAGAGTACTGTTCTGATTCTTTCTTTAATTTTTCTATTTCATCTTTAGATAATTTTGTGGTTGCTGTAATAGTTATTTTTGCTTCTTTAGAAGTGCCTAAATCCTTTGCAGTAACATTTAGAATTCCATTTGCATCAATATCAAAAGTTACTTCAATTTGAGGGATCCCTCTCGGGGCAGGTGGAATTCCTGTAAGGTTAAAAGTTCCTAATGAGACACAGTCTGCAGCCATAGCTCTTTCACCTTGTACTACATGTATGGTAACTGCAGATTGATAGTCCGCTGCAGTTGTAAAAACTTTACTTTTTTTCGTAGGAATCGTTGTATTTCTTTCTATTAGTGGCTCTTTAAGGCCACCTAAAACTTCAAGCCCTAAAGTTAACGGAGTAACATCTACAAGTAAAATGTCTGTTGAAACATCTCCTGTTATAATAGCTCCTTGTATTGCAGCTCCCATAGCAACTGCCTCCATTGGATCAACTCCTCTTTCTGGTTCTTTACCCGTTATTGTAGCAACAAATTGTCTAACTATAGGCATTCTAGTTGGTCCTCCAACCATAATAATTTTATCGATATCTGCAGGAGTAAGTTTGGCATCTTGGATTGCTTGTAACATAGGACTCTTACATTTTTCAACAATTGGTCTTAAGAGTTCTTCCAGTTTAGCACGTGTTAGGTTAATTATAAGATTTTTAGGTCCAGTAGAAGGATCATAAGCTAGAAATGGAAGATTAATTTCTGTTGATACAAGATTGGATAATTCTATTTTTGCTTTTTCGGCTGCTTCCTTTATTCTCATCATAGCAGCATTATCATTTCTTATATCTAATCCTGTTTGTTGTTTAAAGTCTTGTAAAATATATTCAATAATAGCATTATCCATATCGGTTCCTCCAAGTTGAGTATCACCTGATGTACTTTTTACTTGAAATACTCCTCCGCCCATTTCCATAATAGTCACATCTAGCGTCCCTCCGCCTAGATCAAAAACCATAATTTTCAAATCTTTTTGAATTTTATCTAATCCATAAGCAAGTGAAGCAGCTGTAGGCTCATTGATAATTCGTTCTACTTTCAATCCAGCTATTTCTCCTGCATCTTTTGTAGCTTGTCGTTGATTATCATTAAAATAAGCTGGTACAGTAATAACAGCTCTATCTACTGTATCTCCCAGAAATGCTTCAGCATCTTTTTTTATCTTTTGTAAAATAAATGAGGAAATTTGTTGTGGAGTATAATTTTTTCCTCTTACATTAAATTTAAAATCAGTACCCATCTTTCGTTTAGCAGCAAAAACAGTTCCTTCAGGATTGGATATCATTTGTCTTCTGGCTGGTTCTCCAACTAAGAGATCACCTGTATTTGTAAAGGCTACTACAGAAGGAAAAGCTTTTCCACCAACAGAAGTACCTTCTGCCGCTTGTATGATTGTAGGTTTACCCCCTATCATTGCTGCTGCTGCAGAATTACTAGTTCCTAGATCAATACCAATAATTTTTCCCATATTTAATAATCACCTATAGATTAGTTTGATTCATCTATATTATTGTTCATTAATTTTTTTTTCTTTTTGGATATTTCTACAAGACTAGCTCTTAGAACTTTATCATTAAGCATATAACCTCTACGTATTTCATTGGTAATAGTATTTTCTGGGAGATCATCATTATATGTGAAGCTAATTACATCATGTTTGTTTGAATCGAATATCTTTCCTATTGTTTCAATTGGTATTACACCTTCAGATTGTAAAATATTATCTAAATTTTTAAAAATACCTTCTAATCCGTTTAGAAAAACTTCATCAAGATCTTTATTCTTTTTTACCACATCTAATGCTCTCTGATAATCATCTCGTATAGTTAAAAATCTAGAAAGAAGATTAGCTTTATCTGATTCTATAGTAGAAGCCATTTGTTTTTCTATTTGTTTTCTATAATTGTCAAAATCTGCCATCAAATATTTTAATTTATTAAGATTCGTTTCTGCTGTTTTTTTTGTTTCTTTTAATTCAATTTTTGTTTTCTTTAATTCTTCTTTTAGAGATGATTCACTAATATTATCATTGGTTTGCTCTTTCTTTAATTCTTCTTTTAGAGATGATTCACTAATATTATCATTGGTTTGCT
>JAATVJ010000341.1 GCA_014523515.1 Nitrososphaerales archaeon TH1177
TTAAATTTAGTTTTAGATAAAAATAATCTGAAAATATTATTGTAATTGAAGAACTAATTATTGAAATTAGTAAAGAAATTATATAAGAAGAAAAATTAATTCTAGTTAAAGACCATCTTTTATGAATATTGGAGACATTGTCAGAGCGACCATTTTTCATTTCCCATAATTAGAAGAGCCATACTACGATCCTGCAACTGGGAATATAACTCGAATTAATATGGAAATTCCTATTAAAGCTCCTGTAACTCCAAGAACAATCTCTGGTTTTATTTTTATTCCTTTTGTCTCATCTTCAAAAAATCTCAATAGTCCCGCACTAGATGCTGGTAATGGTGCATTCTTCTTTTTACTACTCAAGTTGTAAAAAATAAAACACTATTAAATAAATAGATATCGGTTGTAGAGAATTCTATGACAAATTAAAATATATTATCTTACTATAATTACTAGGTAAGGCTTAATAATAAGATAGGAAAATTATAGATAAATATAATATGGCGGTTATATGTAAAAAATGTGGATTACCTGATGATTTATGTCCTTGTGGTGAGCTAGAAAAAGAAGAGACAAGAATAATAATCCGCCTTGAAACAAGGAGATTTTCAAAGACTACAACAATGATTGAAGGAATAGATCCTAAAATAACCAACATGCAAAATATTGTTAAAGAACTAAAAAGTCAATTTGCTTGTGGCGGAACCGCTAAAGATGGTTTTATCATGTTACAAGGTGATCATCGAGATGATGTTAAAGGCTATTTAGTAAGAAAAGGATTTAACCAAGAAGCAATTGAAGTACAATAGGTTTTTTATTCTAGAAAATAAACTTCTACAATTCACTATCTAATAAACTATTCTTAAAACTATAACTTTTTGGGATGCTAATATTTATATAATAGAAAAAAACATAAATAATACGAATTCAGTTATTAAAAAGTTTTATGGTGAAATGAATGATTAAAGATATATCATTGTTTGGGGATCATTGTCCAAGATGTGGCAAAGGTCCAATGGTGACTGATAATTCCACAGGTGAAATGTTTTGTGGAAATTGTGGTTTTGTAATTAATGAAAGAATTGAAGAAACAGGTCCAGAATGGAGAGCATTTTCCAAAGAAGAACATGAGGATAGAAGTCGTGCTGGAATCCCTACTTCTTTAGCTATGCATGATATGGGACTAGCTACTATTATAGGGCCTGTCGACAAAGATGCTTCCGGCAAACCACTTTCATCTTCAATGAAAAGTACGATTGAAAGACTTAGAACATGGGATAGTAGAAGTCAGGTCCATGAACCAGTTGACCGTAACTTCAGACAAGCTTTTAGTGAATTAGATAGGTTAAAAGACAAATTGGCAGTAGGAGATGCTGTAATAGAAAAAGCAGCATATGTTTATAGAAAAGCTTTAGAAAAAGGACTAGTTAGGGGAAGATCAATTTCTGCTCTAGTTGCCGCTGCATTATATGCAGCCTGTCGTGATACAGAAACTCCTAGAACTTTGAAAGATATAGCAAATGCAAGCAATATCAAGAAAAAGGATGTTGCACGCTGTTATAGGCTTTTGATTAGAGAACTTGACTTAAGAATGCCAGTTGTTGATCCCGTGAAGTGTGTTGCTAGAATTGCTAGTAAAGCAGGATTATCTGAAAAAACAAAACGTAAAGCTCTTGAAATACTTAAAAAAGCAGAGGAAGGTAAAATTTCAGCAGGCAAGGACCCGATGGGTCTCGCAGCAGCTGCATTATATGTTGCTTGTGTTATGAATGGAGAAAATAAGACACAAAAAGATGTAGCCGAGGCAGCAGGTGTTACGGAAGTAACTATTAGAAATCGTTACAAGGGATTGAAAACTCACCTTAAGCTTTAAACAATTTTTTTATATATGTAATAATAATTTTATTTCCTCTAAAATCAGTTCCTTGCCAGAATATTAATTATGATAAAAAAATTAACTACTACTAGTTTATTAATCATCTTAATTGTTTTTTTCATTATAGTTTTCCAATATTCTTTTGAATTTTCAGAACAGCAACAAGAAAAAGGACAGCAAGAATTAACTAATCAAAACTCTTCCAATATTAAAAATATAAGATTTATTCATTACTTGGATGAAAATGTAGCTCTTGAGGAAATAAAATCTGGAAATTTGGATACTTATTTTTTTCGTATTCCACTTGACTTAGTTTCAGATATAAAAAATGATGAAAATATCAATTTATTTGATAAAATTGGAGGCTCATTTGGAATTTTATTAAATCCAGCTTCACCGTCAAATAACGATACTATGAATCCATTTGAATTTCGTGATATTAGATTCGCTATAAATTATTTAATAAATCGAAACTTTATTTCTAATGAAATTTTACATGGTTATGGTATTCCAATGTCAGATCCTTTTGGCCTTTTTTCCCCTGACTATCCTGTGGTGATGGATACAGTTGAATCCTTTGGATTCCATTATGATCCAGATTATGCATTACAACAAATTAAAAAAACTTTGCTTGAGCATGGAGCTACACTAAAAGATGATAAATGGTATTTTAATGATAAAACTATTAAATTAAAAATTTTAATAAGAAGTGATGATCTTCAAAGAAAAGTTCTAGGAGAATTAGTGTCGAGTGCATTAGCACAAATGGGTTTTACCATTATTAAAGATTATAGTGATCTTAATAAATCTATTACCTTTACTCAAGGATCTGATCCACAGGATTTTTTATGGCATGTATATACTGAAGGATTTACTGGAGGTACATCTTTTACAAAATATAATGATGCAGTTGTTGCTCAAATGTATGCTCCATGGTATGCTAATATGCCAGGAAATCAGAATCCAGGATTTTGGCAATATCAAAATTCTACATTGGATAAACTAACTCAAAAATTGGTATTTTCGAACTTCAGCTCTGAAAATGAAAGAAATACTTTACTTAATGAGGCAACCAAAATGGGAATTGAAGAATCTGTACGTATTTTTTTAGTTAAAAACGTTGATCCTTATGCTGTTTCTTCTTCAATTACTGGTCTAGTAAATGATTTTGGTGCTGGTATAACAAGTAAATATTCATTACTTAATGCAAAATCTGAAAGAGATGATTATTTAAAAATAGGTGTTAAACAAATTTATCAAGGTGCTTGGAATAATATAGGTGGATTTGGTGACACATATAGTATAACTATATATTCAAATATTGCAGATAGTGCTACTCTTAGACATCCCTTTACAGGAGAAGTTATCTCAATGAGAAATCAGATTCTCAATTCTACTTCAAATGGCCATTTTGAACGTATACCAATTCATCCAGATACTATTAGATGGAATAGTACTTTAGGCTGGATACCTATAGAAAAAAATTCAACATCATTAAGCAAAGTCACATATAAAATTTTATATTCTAATTGGCATAATGGAATTCCAATGGATAAATCTGATTTATTATATTCTCTGTATTTTATGTATGAATGGGGTACAAATAATGGGGATGACGATCTTACTGTTGATCCAGAATATACTTCTAGAGTTGAGCTTGGATTACCTTATTTTAAAGGAATTAGATTTATCTCTGATGATATTGTAGAATCATATTTAGATCAATGGCATTATGACAATAAAGAAATAGCTGCAAGCGCTGGAGTATGGGCTCAAGAACCTTGGGAGATAACGGCAGCTTCAGAAAGACTAGTTTTATCAAATGATCTTTCTTTCTCTAAATCACAATCAACTACAAAGAATGCAGAATGGTTATCGTTAATAATACCAGAACATGCTAATTTAATAAAAAATGAACTTATCAAGATGAAAAATGAAAATTTTATACCTTCTCCTCTTAAAAATATCATTAGTCTCGAAGAAGCAAAAAAAAGATATGATGCCAGTATAAAATGGATAGAAAAACATAATCATGCTCTTATAAGTAATGGCGCCTTCTATTTAGATAGATATAATCCCTCAGGAAGGATCATAGACCTAAAATTATTTGATGATTCTTCATATCCATTCAAAGCGGGATATTGGTCAACATTTGAAAAACCCAACTCTATTCAAGTTACATCTATTAATTCTTCTAAGTTTATAAAAATTGGTGAACAAAAAACATTGGAATTTGACATTAGAGTTGATAATATGCCACCAACAACACCAACATCGGTATCGGCTGAATTCTTTTTTACCGATTATAATGGAAGTATTATTTCCCAAGGAAAAGCAATACCAATAAATGATGAATTAGGACTCTTTAAAATTCCTTTAACAAAAGAGGAAACAGCTAAAATTCCAGTAGGTCCAGCAACTCTTAAATTATATGCGAGTACAGAGAAATCTTTACGCCCTTTTATATTCACAGATACTTTTCTTGCTATTTATTAATCACAGTATCTCTCCATTGAGTCGATATATTTCTTTTTTAATTTTATTCATTATATTTTCAAATGTCCTATTCACAATTATTTCGTTATTTCCTTTAATGGAAACATAAATATTCATTTTAGGTATTTTCGATGTTGGATTTTTTGCATGTGTTTTTATATAAAGATTAAAATCTTTTTGATTATATTTTTTTATAGTTGTTTCTAAAAATTTTGCTATATGACTTTCTCTAATTTTTATTGTTTTTAAAAATTGTTCTTTAAAAAAAATTCCCTTGTATTCGTCTTTTATCATTGTTAATATATTTTTTTTAAAAATATGCCTTAATTCAATAGGTACACCTGGCAAGCAAATTATTTTTGTTTCTCTATCTCTTATTAATACTGATGGTGCTGTTCCTATTGAATTATCTATTATTTCTGAATTATCGGGTACAAGCGCCATTTTTGATTGATATTTATTTAATTTTTTTATGCCTCTTTTCAGATAATTTCTCTTTAGAATTGCTAACGCTGTAGGGTGATAAATTAAATTTCTTTTCAATATTCTTCCAATGGATTCTATGGTGATATCATCATACGTAGGACCAAGACCGCCCGAAGTTATTATCCATATAGGTCTACGATGTAATGCTTCGTTCATAGTAGATTCAATCTCATCGAAATTATCTCGAATTATAGTTATTTTTGATACATTACCACCAATTTTTCTAATTCTTGTTGTTAACCAAGAGGAATTTTTTTCAATTGTTGTCCCATTTAATATTTCATTCCCAATACAAATAATTTCTATATCCTTGGACAATAGTTATCTATGTACTGCTTTTCCTATAAAAATTTCTTTCTATTCATTGATAATTGATATTTCTTATATCATGAATTGAAATGATTTGATAGAGATTTTGGAAAATCTCAAGAATAACTATAAATTATTAAAGATTACCATAAAATAGACAATTTATTAAAATATAAAAATTTCATATATCAAAATAACTTTTTAAATTTTTTTTAACGATATTTTTATATTTTCTTCATATCTTTACATTTATTCTATGACCTATTCTGAGACTAATACAACTGCTGGTACTAATACTACTACTGGTGATGATGATTTTATTGCTAGATGTACTGCATTCAGTCCAGGTCATATTACAGGGTTCTTTGAAAAACCTAGTAATAATAATAATAATCGGGATTTGCTTTTTTATGGATCAAAAGGAGCAGGTTTTTCTTTTAAAAAAGGAGTAACTACAACAATAGAACTTTACAAATCTAAGAATAAAGGTTATCAAATCTTACTTAATGATTCTTTATTTAACGAACTACAAGTTTCAAAATGGGTTGTCCAATATTATCTTGATAAATTTGATTTACCTTCTTATTTTATCAATATAAAACATTCTATAGATATTCCTATAGGTTATGGATTAGGAACAAGTGGTGCAGCTGCTTTGAGTCTTTCATATGCTTTGAATAAAGCTCTTGATATAGGTTTATTAAAAGAACAGGCAGCTCAGATAGCCCATATTGCTGAAATACAATGCAAGACAGGTTTAGGAACTGTAATCGCTGAATTCTACGGTGGACTAGAAATTCGAACTAGTTTTGGTGCTCCAGGAATAGGTAAAGTGACTAAAATAGAATTAAATAATTATAAAGCTGTTATTCTTTGTATTAATCCAATTTCTACAAAACAAATTCTTGATAATTATTCAAATAATGCTAATGCTCTTGGTAATAAGATGGTGGAACAATTATTATTATCAAAAGATGTTAATTCTTTTTTGAGGATGGCTCACAAGTTTGCAGATTTTTTAGGATTGACAAAAGGATTCTGTGAAAAACCAATACAAAAGTTAAACAGTCTTGGAATTGATTGTAGTATGGCTTTGTTTGGACAAACAGTTTTTACCATGGTTCAGGATAGTGAAGTCTCTAAAGTTACATCAATTTTGAAGGAGTTTCCCGGTACCTTGATAGTTTCGGAAATTGATAATAAAGGAGCTTTAATAAAAAATTATGATTGATAACCACACTATACCATCCAATCATCCAAGAGCGAAATCTCTTGAAATAAGAGAATTACTTGTTAATGGTTTCACGTCCGGTTTGGTCGTTAGTGAAGGATTAATAGCCCATGGTAGAGGAGAAGCATTTGATTATCTTTTAGGTGAAAAAACCTCTACTTATGCTTTTGATGCAATTAAGGCATCGGCAAGTTTACTGTTAGTTGCTGAGAGACCTGTAATATCTGTAAACGGAAATACAGCAGCATTATGTCCTAAGGATATTGTTGAGCTAGCAAATGAAACAGGATCCTTACTAGAAGTTAATCTTTTCTACAGAACAAGAAATAGAGAAATTTTAATTGCAGAAATCCTAAAAAAAAATGGAGCAAGTATTATTCTTGGAGTAGGTCAAA
>JAATVJ010000342.1 GCA_014523515.1 Nitrososphaerales archaeon TH1177
AGATTCTTTTTTAGACTTAAATCCAGCAAGTGATTTTAATTCAGAATAAGTCAAAGGACCTTTTGAATAGAGAATTCTAAGAATATCTATACGATTTGGACTTGCCATAACAGAAAAAATCATCCTGACCCTTCGCGAGGCAGATTCCAATATACTTCCGCGTTTAGATCCAGGTTTACTAACTATTTGTGATTGTACTCGCTCCATTGCACCGGTTATGAATAACAAGTAATTAAAACTACTTTGTAAAGTTTTTTATACAAATGGTGTAATGGATCCTCATCAATATAGATAGGAATTAAGCTTCTAATAAGACTTGGAAGTTTTTATTAGAAGTTTCTTCCTTCTTCTTATAAGAGGATTTATTTTTATTGGTAATACCATTAGGTATATCTGGAAGCTTTAACTTTGTTTCTTCTTCCATAATATTTTGGACTTCATTAAGAATTTCTATTGCATCAGAATTAACTGGAACAGAAATAGTATCGAACTTCAAATTAACATTAGACTGTATCAATACATCTGACGTTAATGTTGACATTTCAGAAATAATATTAGTAGCCGTAGGTATTGTATTTTTAACATCATCCTTAACTTCCTTTATAGTAGCAATCATTGGATTAATAGTATCAAGGATTTCAGCAAATTCAGATATTGTGGAAAATCTTATTACTATTACTTCTAAACTCAATAATAGTTTTTGAGTTGTATTTTTTATTTTTCTAATATTTGCCAATTCGTTTGCTAGTGCTTTTGCACGTAAATTATCGCCATTTTTTATATTTATAATTACTTTATTATTTAAATCAGTATCCAAAGTATTAAATCTATTATCAAGCATTCGTAGTTTTGTAAGTTGATTGTTGACAACTCTGCTTGCATTATCTAGTCTTGATTTTAACAGAGGATACTTATCCATGGGTTTCATAGTAAATTTTAGAATGTTAAGGTTAGAGTTAATCTATCTAGACAAATTGATTTTCGAAAGCTTAGTTAATAGTTAAGCAATAATTCTAAAAAGTTATCGAATTAGATTAAATTTTTTTCAAAAGCAGCCCATGTTTTTTGTCAAATCCATTTACTCTAACTTTTGATCCGATAGGAAGATCAGCAGGTTGTTTAATTCCTGGCAGAAATCCAGATACTCGAAGTGGAGCATTATCTAGAGTAAATATTACCCATGCGTAACTATCTACATCCTCAAATCCCTCTGGAGGAACGGTATGAATAGTAAAAGTATTCACAGTACCTATACCATCATATTCTATTAAAGTAAATTTATTGCCTTGACATTTTTCACAATATAGAATCGTTTCGAGAATTATAGTCCCACAATTATCACATTTCCTTGCTAAGATTTTAAAATTCTGTGCAGAAGCGATAAATTTTTCTCTCACTCCTCTGCTTATAGGATTGTTCAAAGTAATGCTAATTCACCTTTTTAAATATATGGACTGCCGCACTTGCTCCTGTTGCACCAAAATTGTGAGTTAAAGCAATTTGTGCATCTTTAATTGTTCTTTCTCCAGCTTTTCCAGTAAATTGTTCAAAAACTTCAACAACTTGTCCTACTCCTGTGGCTCCAATAGGATGACCTTTAGACTTTAATCCTCCAGATGGGTTAATGGGAATTTTTCCTTTTCTCGTGGTTGCACCTTCTCTAATTGCTTTAGCGGCTTTCCCTTTCTGAAAAAATCCTAGATCTTCTATATCTATTATCTCTGCAATTGTAAAGCAATCATGAACTTCAGCAAAATCTATATCTTTTGGAGTTATTCCAGCCATTTTATAGGCTTGATTAGCAGCAGCAACTGTAGCTGGGATAGTATCTATATCTTTTCTACCTTGAACGGCAGCAGGAGATCCACCTCGTCCTGATCCAATAACTTGAATATAGGGTTTTCCACTTTTCTTTGCAAAGTCTTCACTACATAGAATGACTGCAGAGGCACCATCTGAGAAAGGGCAACAATCATATAGTTTTAATGGAGATGCAACTACAGGTGAATTAAGAACATCATCAACAGTAATTCTCTTGCGCATATGAGCCTTAGGATTTAGTAAGCCATTTTCATGATTTTTTACTGCTACACGTGCTAGATCTTCTTCATCAGCTTTAAACTTAGTCATATAAGATCTAGCAATTGATGCAAATAAACCTGGAAAAGAAGCACCCATACCACCTTCGTAAAAGACATCCGAACAATATGAGAAAAGAGTTGTACTTTGATTTGTTCCGGTATGAGTTATTTTTTCTACACCTAAAGCCAAAATACAATCATAAAAACCAGCACGAACATTTGCATATGCTTCCCTAAACATGACGGATCCTGAACCACATGCTGATTCAATAGTCAATCCAGGAACATGTGAAATCCCTAAATTACTCATAATAACTGGAGCCATATGTACTTGTTTATCTGCTACTCCAAAAACATTTGAAATATAGCCAGCTTGAATATCATGAGGCGAAATTCCTGCAGATTCAATTGCATCGACAGATGCATTAAGAGCTATTTCTATAATGCTTTCATCCAGCTTACCGTATTTAGTACTACCAGCTCCTAAAATACAGACATTATTCACAACATAAATTATCGTGTGTCTTATAAAAAGGTTAGACAGCTGAGATAGAGAAAAATAGCATTTGATATGTAATATAAAACTTAAGACAAATCAAATTTGATTATGGTCAATTATCAATTTGTAGGATCATGTTATTAAAAAATAAGTATTTAAAAGGATTATGAAATATTAAAAAGAATGAAAAAGGCATTTAAAAAGACTCATGCATATAGTGAGAAGAGATCTCGTAGTAAAAAGGAAGCAAAATTAGAAAGAAGAGTGAGAAAAAAGCCCAAATATTAATAGAATTTATCTATATGTTTTTTAAAATTAAAAAAAAATAAATAGATAAATCGTTTTACACTAATTAATTTGAATAGAAATACAGAAGCTAAAAAAAAAGTAACGAAAAAAGGTATTATCATAACAGCATTAATTGTTATTGGAATTGTAGCTGCTAGTTTTATTGTTTATCTTGTACCTTGATTATTTGTTTAATACTTTAGAATGATGTTTTTATCCTTTTTTTTATACATAATAAAATAAAATAGATGAATGTATAGCACTTATGATTTCTTACTATTATTATTAATGTTTTAATAATAAAAAAACGATAATAATAGTAATAAAATAATTTGTTTAATATAATTAGCCATGTATTATCTTTCAAAAAAAGATTACATCAGTTTGATATGTTCTATTGAACACAACAAATACTATAAATCTAGTACAATATTACCTTAAATGAACTTATTCAAGAATTACATGAATTATAATCAATTAAAAAATATTAACTAAATATCTAATAATATTATATATAAAAGATACTCTATCCACTATTATACAATATACTCCATAAGGATATAATGAATAATATTATTATTATGATTATTAATATCTCCTAACTTTATACTTGAAGTATTATTAGGTTGATAGTTAAAATAAATTAATAATCTCTAAATTATAATTGAGGTAATACTCAAATTAATAATATATAATATCTAACTAATTCCTGTTAATTTATACTAGATCAATTATTGATCCAATATATGAATTTGTATTTGTATTTTCATTTTTATTTATAAGCAGTACTATAGCTAAATAGCCACTTAATCAAATCCTTAAATATAACATGGCGCGCATAGGTTATAAAACTTTTTATATTATAAGATCTTTAATCTCTTATCAGAATATGTTGTACCAATACAATGAAATAATATTCTTATTTTAATCAATTCTAAAATATAAAAAAAAGTTTGAAGATCCATATGAAATTTTGTTATAATTTCTGATTATCATAGAACCAGCTAACATTTTGAAATCAAATGTTTTCCCAATAGTTTAAAACCTTTAATAAAATTTTTATTGTCAATTATTAATGAAATATTTATCATAATAAGTTAAGTCTCTAATCTTTTACCAACATTGTGCTATCCATTTAGCATAAATATAGAAATAGATTTAGCTTTGTTATACATCTTTCACATGTGCCAAATAATCCTGTCAGACTAGAATTATCTACTATCCAGAAAAAGGA
>JAATVJ010000343.1 GCA_014523515.1 Nitrososphaerales archaeon TH1177
AAAATAACAACCAAGCGAGGCAATCATGTTATTGAGAAATTAAACGAATTTGAGTTTAAAATTAATGTTGATAATTCTAAAAGAATGAATGTACCAGTTACGATTTATGCAGATGATAATTTGATTTTGAAGATGAGTGAAGATAGAACACTAGATCAAGCCGTCAATGTTTCAACACTTCCTGGCGTAAAAAAACATGTAGTTGTATTACCAGATGGCCATGAAGGATACGGTTTTCCAGTTGGTGGAGTAGCAGCTACGGACTTGGAAGAGGGAGTAATTAGTCCAGGAGGTGTAGGATATGATATTAACTGCGGAGTAAGATTACTTAGATCGAATCTTAACGTAAATCAAGTTAAACCTCGATTAAAGGATTTAGTAAATGAATTATTTAATTCAATACCATCAGGAGTAGGTAGCAAAGGAACTATTAAGCTCAACAAATCAGAATTTGATGAATTATTGATTGAGGGAGTAGACTGGACACTTGAACATGGTTATGGGTTTAAAGAAGATTCTGAAGTATGTGAAGAGAAAGGTAGAATGGAAGGAGCTGATCCTGAAAGTGTGTCAGATACTGCAAGAAAAAGAGGAGTCCCTCAATTAGGAAGTTTAGGCTCAGGAAATCATTTTTTAGAAATTCAACAAATACAACAAATTTTTGATGAAAATGCGGCAAAAGTGATGGGGCTAGAAAAAGGTCAAATAACAATATTAATACATTGTGGATCACGAGGATTTGGTCATCAAGTTTGTAGTGATTATTTACGTTATTCCGAACAATCTTTAAAAAAATACAATATTGAATTAATTGACAGAGAACTAGCATGTGTTCCAAATAACTCAATTGAAGGAGAAAATTATAGAAAAGCTATGAATACAGCTTTGAATTTTGCCTGGTCAAATAGACAAATAATTACTCATTTTACTAGAAAAACATTTGAAAAAGTCTTTTCACTCTCAGAAACTGAATTAGATATGAAATTGGTTTATGATGTAGCACATAATATAGCCAAAGTAGAACGTCATAAGATTGATGGAGAAGGAATGAGAGAATTAATGGTTCATAGAAAAGGTGCTACCAGAGCTTTTCCAGCAGGGATGAAAGAGGTATCAGAAAAATATCGACAAATTGGTCAACCTGTATTCATACCTGGTTCAATGGGAACAGCTAGTTGGATATTAATGGGTAACAAAAAGTCTCTTGATTTAAGTTTTGGATCAACTGCACATGGAGCTGGAAGAACTATGTCAAGAGGTGCAGCTAAAAGAAGCTCTACTGTTGAAAAAGTAAAAAGCGAACTTGAATCAAAAGGAATCTATATAAAAGCATTGACAAAAAATGGAATAGTAGAGGAAACACCTCTAGCTTATAAAGATGTAGACTCCGTTGTAAATGTATCAGATAAATTGGGGATTGCAACTAAAGTAGCAAGATTAGTTCCTATAGGAGTGATTAAAGGATAAAATGGAGGAAGATCCAGATATTGAAATTCTTAAAGCTAAGAAAATGCAAGAAATGATGCAACGTATGTTAAAAAAGAAAAAGGAAAGTATAGAAAAAGGTATTAGAAAACATGAGCCTTCTGAGAGAGAGATTTTACTATCATATTTATACGATAGAGGAGATGAAGTATTAAACTTAGCAGAATACCAATTTCCAACAGAAACTAAAGCAATAACAAATAAAATAGTAGAACTTATTAATATTGGAGAGATAAATCGAAAAATTTCTGGAGGAGAATTACTATCATTATTTCGTTCATTAGGATTGAATGTTAAAATAAATACTACTATCAAAATTGAAGAGCATGGAAAATACGTATCATTTGCAGAGAAACTTAAGCAAAATAAAGAAAATGACGATAAATAAAAAAAAGACGTTTTTTAAATAATATTTTTAATTATTTTTGTATATCATTATTAAAAGATAATAGCGATAGAGTGATTATTTTTATCATTGCCAATATATTCTCTAAAATATTAAATTCTAAATTTTTAAAATTCTATTAGACTTAAAAAATAGTAAAAAAAAGTTTGTAATGTTAGACTCTTCTTCCCCTTCTACCACCAGGCTTTCTGGTTGTATCATGAGGAACTGGAGTAACATCATCAATTCTTCCAATCCTAAAACCTGCTCTAGCTAAAGCTCTTATTGCAGCTTGCGCTCCTGGACCAGGGATCCTAGGTCCTACTCCGCCTACAGCACGAACTCTAATATGAAGAGCATTTATTCCTTTAGATTTTGCTGTATCTGCTGCAGATACGGCAGATTTCATTGCCGCATAAGGCGATGATTCATATCTATCAGCAGTAACATGTCGACCTCCAGAACTAAATGATATTGTTTCAGCACCACTAATATCTGTAATATGAACTAAAGTGTTATTATAACTGCTAAAAATATGAGCTACGCCCCATTTATATTGAGTAATATCTTCAGTTTCAGACATAATCCTATAATTCACTTAATTTAGATATTAAAACTTTTTTAATGTATTAAGTAAAATGTAAAAATCCTTTACTTTTTAATAGAAAATAATCATTACTTTCTTTCATTGTTCTTTCATGTAATAATCCAAATTTATTATTGCATTTAACAAAAACATTACCATTACCAGTCATCACTTTTCCTATTACAAATAGTGGCAAATGAAATTTCTTGCAAAGAAATTTTACTTTTTGAAAATTAGAAGGATTAACCGTAGCCAATATTTCATATTCCTCTCCGCCATTAAATATTAGATCATAAATATTTAGAGAATTAGTTTTTGCGAATTCAATGAGACCGATAGGAATTGGAATATCATCAATATAAAAATTAACTTTACTTTGCTTGGCCAATTCATAAAGAGATATTCCTAATCCATCACTAGAATCAATTGATGATGAAAAATACTGTCCCAATAACGTTCCAAATTGTTGATTAGGTTTTGGAAGCAAGATACGTGATATAGCCTGTTTTTTAAAAGAAGATATTGCTTTTGAATTGAAAAGCAGTATTTTCAATCCAGAGGAGGTATAACCAAATTCTCCGGATGTTATTACAATATCTTCAGCTTTAGCATTATTTCTCAAAGGAATATTGTTAGTTGTAGAATCTAAAAAACCAACTAAAATACAATCAATTACTAATTCCTTAGATTCATTGGTATCACCACCAAGAAAAACTACACCAAATTCTTTGGAGGCTTTTTCAAATCCTAAAATTAAATTTTTTATTTTATATTTTGTCCACGATCTAGGAATTCCTAGGGATAATAACGAAAAATATGGTGGTTTTATTCCTTTTGCAGACATATCACTAACAGCAGAGACAATACTTTTCCTTGCTATTTGCCATATTTTCATTTTTTTAACTACATCAGTACTTTCTACTAACATATCAGACTTGATAACTATATGATAAGAATTGAAAGATCTAACTTTATTTTTTCTTAGATCTTTAAAAGATAATAATGATACATCATCTCTTATTTGAAATTGTGTTTTATTTTTTTTTAAAAGGTTAGAAAAAAATAAATCTATAATTTCTTTTTCATTTAATTTGGTCATGTATTTTAATTATTCTTTCATTTACATTCTTATAGATAGAATTTATTTTATTACTAGTTGATTCCATTGATATTCTTAAAACATGTTCGGTGTTAGATATTCTAAATAAAATCCAAGAATTCTCATCTAAAATTATTTTAATTCCATCTAGCATATTAATTTCTGTTGAGTCTTTTTTAAATTCATCATATAATTTATCCAAAATAATTTTTTGTAATTCAGCATCTATCTGAATTTTAGTTCTAATTTGAGAATAAGTATAGGAAATTTCAAGACATTCTTTTAATATTTTTTTATTAATTGTACTAATTAGAACACTAGCTAATATAGCATCTCTACACATATTAAAATTAGGCAAAATAAATCCTGCACTACTTCCTTCACCTCCTGCATCAGCATTCTTTTCAATCATTTTTTGAACAACATTTGCTTCACCGACTTTAGAATAGGTTAAATAACTTCCATGATTTTTAATAAAATTTTGAATAGAGATACTTGTATCTATACTTGTTACAAATTCTTTTGATTTAAAACTATACAACATATTTGCTATACACAGCAATAGAGTGATATCTGAATTTAACTTTTCACTACTACTATTAACAACAACTAAACGATCTCCATCTAAATCAAATGAAAATCCATAATCAAGGTTATGCGATTTTACAATAGATTTCAACTGTGATAAATCATCTATAGTAGGATCTGGACCTCTAGAGAATATACCTTTATTTCCACTAACATCATAAACAATATGTCCAATTTTTTTTAATATACTATTAGCATATCCACATGCAGCACCACCTCCAGCATCTATGCAAATTCGTTTGTTATTGGGTAAATTCAATTCTTTTGACTTTTGAATTAATTCTAGTATATCGTTTTCATAATTAGATAAGAATTTCCAAGAACTTCCATATGATATAATTGGAGATATTTGTTGAGTTGATAAGACTTCGTATAATTCTTTTTCAAATATTCCACGTCCATCAATTAGGAATTTAAGTCCATTCCAATCAAAAGGATTATGAGATGCTGTTATAATAATAGATCCATCAAATTTTCTGGATTCTCTAAATACTATCGGCGTAGGTGCTATTCCTAAATCATATACATCAATATTTCTTTCAATTAAGCTTGACTTTACAATTTTTTTTATTATATCGCCTGAAATTCTAGTATCACAAGATACAAGACATTTTATCTTTTTATTTTTAGAATTTGTTAAATAAGAACCAAAGAGAGATGATAATCTATAAATTTCATGGAGATGAAGGTCTTTGCCATAGATGCCTCGAGCTCCCGAAATAGATATTTTCATACCAATAAGAATAGAAAGAATAGATTTAATTGTGTTACTAGAATCTAGATTATATATTAGTAAAAATAATTTCTTTATACATATTTAATGCTCCGCCTCTGTAGCTCAGCTCGGTTAGAGCGAAGGTTTCGTAAACCTTAGGTCGTGGGTTCAAATCCCACCTGAGGCTAATAAACAATTTTATGAAAAAATAATACTACATTTAAATAATATCATAATTGCATTATAGAATTTATGCACCTGTAATTGTTATTTTTCCATGAATCCATGCATTTTTAATTTCATCCAATTCGTGTGTTTTATGTCTTCTTCTTTCAACAACATATCCAGTTTTAGAATGATAAAAAATAACCATATCATCAGGATAAAAAGATATCATTGCATGATTAGCATAATCTGATGCCATATGTCTTAAATGTATATTCTCCCAATGAAATAATTCTTCAAAACTTCCATTAAAATGATAATAACTTCCACAAGGACACTCTATATCACGCCAATTTCCAGAAATATTTTGTAACCATGTATTAGTATTACTGTTATTATTACTGTTATTGTTATTGTTATTGTTGTTATTATTATTATTATTAATAATTTTGATACTTTCAATATTTCTCATATGCTATTATTAATAAATCTGTTATCATAAATTTAAATATTTCAATAAATATATCTTTTAATAATGATTTTAATCTGAATAAATTATATAATCTTATATTTTTCGCTTTATTATAATATTTGATGAATCCATTCCTCTCCATAGAATTTCAAATCCCAGATATTTAAGAATATCAATAGTATATTGAACAGGAATATTATTATTTTCGAAAATTTCTTGTATTTTTATTAAATTATCAATATTACCAATTTCATCTTTTATTTTATTTAATTTTCTCTTGGAAATTAATAAAGAATTTTGAATGATATAGTTTTCAATATGAACATTTGTACTTAGATTTGAAATAATATCAGATAAAGAATTAATAGAAACACCATAAACTTTAGATATTTCTTCCAGATTAATTATTTCATAGTTATTTTTTAAAAGATCGACAATATAGTCAGTCATTGCAGATCTATATTTTTCAAGATTTTGATTCATTATTTTACTATCTATAGATTTTAAATAAAAAAGAATTTTTTTCATGGGAATTAAATTGTTTTTATAGATTATGATGCTATTATCATTTAACATAGAGTTTGGTGAAAGTTTTTTCAGTTCATTACCTTCTGAAACAAAATTATTTTCGTTTACTGCTATCAAAAGATCATATTTACTATCATTTGTTTTTATAATCTCTTGAATTTTTTTAAATTTTCTTTCTAAATATTGTGGTGTCCAAAATCCTACTATTTCAAAATATATTTTTTTATCATATTTTTCAAAAAGAAAATCAGGGATAAAGGCTTTTCCGTTGGGCAATATTAGAGGATCTGGTTCTCTTATAAGTTTCCAACCTGTTCGAAATTTTTCAAATTGAGTAGCAAATTTTGCTTCAACAGAACTATCAAAATTAAGATTATTATCATCATTAGAATCTTCAAATTGGTGATTATTGTAAAATCGGTCATTCATAGCATTAAGGATATATACATCGCTATCTGATGAAAGATTAAAATCATATAGCTTTCTTCCTGAAATACTATTTTTAATTATTGATGCTTTAATATTCCATTTATGAGATGAAATAATTTTAGGAATTACTTTTGCTATCAATACACCATATTTATTAGTTAACTTAAATATACTCAAAGGTCCATCTATGGAGCAAATTATATTGTCATTGAAATAAGATTTAAAATTATTGTTATCTATAATATCTTGTTTGTTTTTATCAGATTGAGTTTTTTTAGGAAAATTGTCTTCTAAATTCTTATGAACATTTTGGAGATTATACATTAGTCCAAATCTTTTAATAGTTCGTAATACTTGTTTCCAATTTGTTCCTCCCTTTATAGTAAATTCAAAATTAACCGAATTAAATAGTAGTGTTTGTAAAATTGCTAAATTATATGCTCCTAGTAAATGTATTGGTTCAATTGAACTAAAGCTTTCAAGGATTAGATAATCTTCTTGATCTAGCCACATCAATTTTTCTATATAGTTAGTGTCTATACCTAATTTCGAAGCCACATTCTGAAAAATTTTATCTCGTTGAAGATGATCTAAAGGTAATCCACCTTTTGAAGATTCCTCAAATAAAACTCTACGTAACGAAAAAGATGATGGTAATTGAGTTACAAAATCTCTGGTTTTATTCTCTGAATAAAGGAATTTATTAATTTTGAAGATACATCGTCTTTCTAATAGTACAATGAGTCCTCTAATTAGCTTAAAATCATCATAACTATTCTCATATAAGAATAATCTTTTTTGTAATTCTCCTTTTGTCTCTTTTTTATTATTTGAGAAGTGAAATTCTGTTATTAATTTTTGAGCTAATAAAAGATTATCAGCAGATGGTAAACAAAATAAAGGAGTAATTCTTTGACCTTTATTAGTTATTTTTGTTCTTAATAATTCAAGAGGTAGCATGTTAAAAAAAGAAATAGCTTAAAACGATTAAATTCCTAGCCATCCTAATCTACGAAAAGATAAAAACATTATAAGTGTAATTATGGTTGATATTACTATCAATAATATCAAAATAGTATATTCTCCAAAGAATTGGAATTGAATCATGTCAGAACCTGGAAGAGAAATGTTCATACCATATATTGTACTAACTACAGTTATTGGAATTGATAATGTAAAAACTACTGTCAACATTGCTATAATTTTATTTGTTTTTTCTGTACTTAACATATAATCGGTATCTTTATAAATTTCTATAGTTTCTTTTGACTCTTCCAACGTATCTAAAACTTTATCAATATGATCTTTAATATCATCAAAGTAAGGAGTAAGATCTTCTTCTGAAAACTTTTGTATGTCTCTAGTAAGACTTATAATTATTCTCTTTAACGGTATTAATACACGTCTAATAGTAGTTATTTCTCTTCTAAGATGAGAAATTTGTTTGGCAATGCCTATTTTTTCGTCATAAACTGCATCTTCAATATCGTCTAAATTTCCTATTACTTTCATTAGAATATGAAAAAGATCATCTACTAATGCATCTATAATAGTATGCAATAAATATCCCGAGGATTTTCCCATCATTACTTGACGATACTCTCGATTTTCTTCTTTTTTACACAAATCAAACATTTCTACTAAAGGTTTAAGATCACCTTGATGTACAGTAATTAGATAATTTGCTCCAATAAAAATTGATAATTGAGTAACTCTCGGTATCTTATCATCTGTAGTTCCAGCTGGAAAGTGTAGAATTACAAAAACATGATCATCATATTTATCAATCTTTGGTATTTGAGTTTTTGAGAGGCAATCCTCAATATTCAATTCATGAAAAGAATATTCCCCCACAAGCTTATTCATTATTTGACGAGTAGGATTCCTTACATCTATCCATAAAAGATTATCATTTACAATCGACTCGAATTGATATATGTGAGATTTTTGTGATCTTGTATTTGACTCCACGATTGATTAAAGATTAAATAAACGAAAATATAAGTTGTTTTAATATATTCAATCATAACAATAAAAATAAAGAACATCACAATTTAGAAATCTAATGAAACTACTATGGAATTAAATCTCTAACTTTAAGTAGATTTAAAGTATTATATTATACGGATACAATAAGATTGAATACAATAATAGAAGATATAATTTCCATAATATCATAATAACATCCTTAAATAATTACTATATAATTAGTTAATATTGTACAAAAGTACATGCATATATTAGAATTTGTATTTGATAGGAGATGATATAAAATAATTAGTCCTATATTAATAGTAAATTAATTAGTCATTGATGATGATGATGATAATTAAATAGTAATAATTATAATGTTATAGAATTATTGTATTATTTATATGTTGATATTAAGAGATCATTAATATTATTAATTAGACATTAATTACTAACTTATAAAAATTTTTGTTAACCACAACTTTGCATTATGTACAAGGTAAAGATCTTTAGTTATAACTATAGAACAATTTAAATGATGGAACAAATCTAATAAATAGAATATTATTAAAAAATTAAATTTTCCAACAATAGAATTAGTTATAATTAAATTTGGTAGAGAAATGTATTATTTGATACGGCAATTAATCTGATAATTTTTCTGAATTTTTCCATATTATTTTAGATTGTAAACTTCATTTTCTTAAATTTTATATTATTCAGATATTGTCTAGAGAAAGTATACTAAATAATAGCGAAATTTTATAATTAAATAATTTTAATAACACTTCAAGAAATGAAGCAAAGCTTACAGCATACAAGCTTTCTGCTAAACCATAATCCATCCAGAAGAACAAATATTAGATCGTTCAATCATTGCTGTCATGGCGATCATAACAATATCGATTAGATTCAGAGAATAAACGAAATTAGAATTCGAAATTATCTCTTGAAGCCTTCTGTCAGTAGAGATAGACAATATAAGTAAATGCTATTAAAAAAAATTAAATTAAATATTTACAAAATCAAATATGGAATTATTATTGTTTAGAAATTACAAGAATAAAATACTAATTCATCTGATGACATAACATTTAATACTAATTAGTGATAAAAAGGTACTGAATTACCCTTAATGAGGGAAACAATAAATCAAAAAATTACTGTAGCTACACTTAACGGTAAGTCATATTATAAAATTATCAATACCCTTAAATTGCTTCAATTAAATTATGAGGAATTATCACCTTCTGAAGCTCTAAACTCTTATTCAAAAATAATAATTACGTCCAAGGAAGAATCTCCTATATTCAAGAAAAAGAATGTAATAATGGATTCAGAATTAAATGAGAATCCTGTTATAATAAAGGCAAAAATATTGAGGAAACTGATAAAATCTCATCCTTATGATCAATTAACAATTGGTATTGATCCAGGAAATAGAATAGGTATATCTATTTTTTATTTATATGACGAAATAGAAAGTATAGTATTATCTACAATTGAATCAGCTTTGAATTTCATTATCAAAATACTCTCAGAAATACATGCGAAGAAAAAAATTGTAAGAATAGGAAACGGTAATATCAACATGGCTAAAAGTATCGCATTTCTAATAAAATCCAATTTTAAAGATTTAGTTCATATAGAGATAGTAAATGAGCATGGAACCTCATCTATCCAAAATACCGAGAGTAATAGAAGAATACTTAAAGATAAATCATCAGCTAGAATAATTGCTTTTAGAAATGGAAAGATCTTTGATCCAAAGATAGACCATAATTAATATTAACAGTAATTAATAGTAATCAAAGAATAAAAAGCTGCATTCACAATTGATATAAACCTTAAAATTTTTATGAATATTAACTTTAATTGCTTTTATAAAGGTAACAATAGTTTGTTTAAAATTTATTAGGATAAATAATATTTTTATGGCTATACAATAATTCATTTAAATTTTTACAATTTATAATAAAAGAACAATTTTAATAATTAAAAATAACCTTTAACATTAATTTAAATTTTTTTTTATAATTATCATTAACTTAATTTGATAAAAATGATATTGGTTAATCACAATAGTATAAAAATGGAAGAAAAAGATAATATATTAGTCAAAGATATTCAAATAGACGATAAAAGAACTATTCGTATAAAATTAATTTTTTTTGAGAATGGATGTTTTATCATGGTATCAGAAAATTCTAATAGAATAGGATCCATTACCATATCATCAAGTATATCAAATAAAGTAACATCAGCTATAGTAATACCCAGTAAATTTGATTCAATTTTCATTAATTCCATTGCTCAAAGAATATCATTAATGTTAAATGGAATTTGCTTGGTGTCCCTCCATACTAAAACACAATTAGATGCTAAAGGTATGAAAACAATTATGGGTGAGATACTTGGCATGATTAGTACACAGGCTGAAAATGATACAAAAAGATAATTCTAATATTACTAATATTCATAATGACATTAGAGAATTTATAGAATTACTAGAAAATGAAGATGAAATCATCAGAATTAAAAAGAATGTTAATAGTACATTTGAATTACCAGCAATAGTTAGTAAACTTGATGGTAATAAAGCTGTAATATTTGAAAATGTCGAAAATAAAACTATTCCAGTAATTAGTAATCTTATTGGAACAAGAAAAAGATTTGCCATGGCAATGGGATCAAAAGAAAAAAATGATATTCATAAAATCATTAACAACTCTATTAATAATAGGGATATCAAGGTAAAAACAATAAATAATATATCCCCATATTATCAAAATTCATCAAATAATTTATCTATTCTCCCAATTGTTACACATTTTGAAAAGGATGCTGGACCATATATTACTTCATCAATTGTGTATGCAAAAGATCAAGAAAATGGAAATCAGAATTCCTCTACTCATAGATTATTAAAATTAGATGATAAAAATATGGCAATAAGAATGGTAGAGGGAAGACATTTACATAAATGTTTTATGTATTCTAAAGATCATAGAGAAGATTTGAAAGTTGCAATTGTAATAGGAGTGCATCCTGCAATTAATATAGCCGCAGCTTATCAAGCATCATATGGCATAGATGAAATGCATATAGCAAATACAATATTAAATGGAAATCTTCTATTGGATATTAACAAGTATTCACAACTTCTTATTCCTGCAATGTCGGAAATAGTTTTAGAAGGAAAAATATTGTATGATAAAACCCAAGAGGAATGGATGGTAGAGATGTTAAAAACATATGATTTTAGAAGACAGCAACCGGTATTTGAATTAGAAAAAATAAGATTTAGAGATGGAGCTATTTTCCATGATATACTACCTGGTTATTCGGAACATCGTTTATTGATGGGATTGCCTGTTGAATCAAAGATGCTAGATCAAGTAAAAAATGTTGTTCCAAATACTTCACAGGTGTTTCTAACAGATGGAGGAAGTAATTGGCTAACAGCAGTAATACAGATAAAAAAGAGAGTAGAAGGAGAGTCAAAGAATGCTTTACTTGCAGCATTTGCAGCTCATCCCTCACTTAAAATTGCAATAGTAGTTGATGAAGATATTGACCCTACAAATTCTGTTGAAGTAGAATATGCGATATCAACAAGATGTCAGGCAGATAAAGATATGATTATTATTAAGAATGCAAAAGGCTCTAGCCTTGATCCATCTAGTGATCAAATCAATTTACTTACAACAAAATTAGGAATTGATGCAACAGCTACATTATTGAAAGTCAAAGAAAGGTTTGAAATTGCAAAGATTCCAGGAGAAGAAAATATTAAATTATCAGAATACTTGTCAGAATAATTTTCTAAAAAATTTTGATGAAAGTATATTAACATATGAAAAAAATTTCATATGTTAATATAAATATATTGATTTAATGATATAATTTGTATTATTAATTTAAATATCCTTTTTAGCAAAAATAAATGTGGATATATTTATGAAACCCAATAGTTTTGCTATGAAAGAATGGCATTTAGAACATGTTGAAAAAGTAATTGTTCGATATATAAGGGGGTTATCTCCAAATGCGACCTCATTTGAGAAGCGCAATTTTAAAAAATATAGTACTATGTCTAATTGTACAAAACAAATAGAATATGATAAAAAACATGGTGTAACAGAAGAGGAGGTAATTGCAGTAATGCAAAGAATTAGAAATGATGATTCTTTTTCAGAATTACGTAAGAATCCTGATTCTGTTCAAAGATTAGATGAATTAGAAAAGCAACTTACCTCTCCGAAAAAAATCAATTGGTAAACTTTCTATATTAAATTCTTCATATTTTCATTATTACTATTTTATATGAGATAAAAAGAAAAAATATTTAAATTGTGAAAATTATAAACCTATAAATGAATAGAAAAATCTTCACTATCATAGGTTCTAGTTTTGTTGTTTCATTATTATATTTTGGCTTAACAACAGAAGAAAGCTACAAAAATAGTTTTTTAAATCATATAGAGATATTTGCTCAAGAAGGTGATAAACTCCCTGTTGTTAAGAATTCAAAGATAATAAATTTTACAGGTGTTAATTATGCAGATGTTGTAAATAGTCGTGATATCAATCTAAATAGTTTTACAGTATCGGTATGGTTTAATACAGCAATGAATGTCACTTCAGGAAATAATGCTATTTTGCTAAATAAAGGAGGATTTGGAAGTGACAGGCCAGCATTTAATCTTAATTATGGAATATGGCTTAACAATAGAGAAAAAGTTACAGGTGGATTTGAAGCTTCAAATGGAGATGATTATTCTCTTACTTCTCAAGCATCCTACGATGATGGAGTATGGCATAATGCAATTCTAAGTTTTGATGATGAATCACATCTGTTAAAGTTATATATGGATGGACTAGAGGTTGCAACTAACTCAACAAATATAGGAATAACACCTGATACTACAGGGAAACAGCCTATCAGGTTAGGAGCAAATTCCCTAGTTGAAAAGGGAAAAATAAATGGTAATTATACAGGACAATTAGATGATATCCAAGTATGGGACTATGCTTTTACTAAAGAACAAGTAGCTAGCATATTTGATACAGAATCAAAGATACCTAGATAAACATAATTTATTGAGTATTTAATAATATTAGTGAAGAAGATAGCATTTTCACAATAAAAAATTAAAAAATTTTATTTTTTTTTTGGAAATAATTATTTCTGCTCTTCTGGAAATATATAATTCAAGAGCATATCTAATGCTTTATTTTTTATTGCTTGTTTGAAATGTTCTTTTCCTTTTTTAGGAATTTCAAGAGATTTATCATGTTCAACTTCCATGACTGGCCTATGGTCTAATGCTCCTTCAAATTGAATTTTGTATTCTTTAAATTGTGATGCATTAACAATTGAATCAAATATATCTTTTAGCCAAACTGAACCTACAAAATATACATATGGTGGATTCATCTTTTGTTTAAGCAATTCTTTAAGATTATCAAAAGTATGAGATACTTTTTTAGAGTCAGAATCAATTATTATAATTCCTTCATTTATCTGTCGATTGATCAATTCTTTTTTTATCAATTCAGAATAATGTGATTCAGCAATAACTAATATAATGGTTTTATGAGAATCTGGTTTTGATTTTAAAATAACCTGGTATAGTCTAGCACAATGTTCAATTCTTTCAAGAATATGAGGTGGTAATTTTAAAGAGGAATTTTTATGGATAGCATATAGAATAATTAAATTTCCATCCGTGAAATGCATTTCAGACAAATTTATTAATAATTAATTTTAATGATTCTTTTATACATTCCCAATACAAAATTATACTTATTGAGTAGATGTTGAACATTCATTAGTAATTATTATATGATTTAGAAATATAATTTTTATAGTAATGGATATTTACACTGAAAGTCGTCCATGGGGAAAATTTGAAAAATTCCATGAGAATCAGAATTGTACAGTTAAATTAATTTATGTTAATGCAAATTCTAGACTGAGTCTTCAATACCATCAACACAGAAGCGAATTTTGGAAAATTGTAAAAGGAAAAGCTAAGATAGAGATTGATGAAAAAGAACATATAGTTAAAGAAAATGATGATATAACAATCCCTTGTGGTGCAAAACATAGAATAACTGCATTAGAAGATGACTGTATAATATTAGAAATATCCTATGGAAAGTTTGATGAAAATGATATAATTAGAATTGAAGATGACTATAATAGACATACAAAGGAAGCATAATCAGTTGATATTATTTAATTATAAATTGAATTTTCTGATATTCGTAGTAGAATCATAATTCTCTTAGAATAAGTAATTTCAATTTCAACAAACATATTAGAATCAAAATTATAGATATATGCTTACACATTGTAAATTCATTTTTAATTATAAAATGCAATTGACTATTTTATGAATAACCGCTACACTTTAAGATATTAAAACAGAATGTGTTAGTCATACTCCTATTTTATTTATCAAGATTTTTTATTAATCACTTTAAGATGAAAAAATATTTTTATTAATTAATAGATATTCTTTGGATAAATAATGACCTTCAATTCTTGCCAACTATTAGAAAGACCATGAATTAAAGAGTAAATTTATAATTTGATTAACATTTATCATTGTAAATAATAGAATTCTCAACTATTTTTGATAAGTATATATTTTGTTCTTGGTGTGATGTCTTTCTTTTAAATTTTATAAATCATCTTCATGTTTTATTAAAATTTAATAGAAAAAGAAGAACAATAACGACATGGGAAGGAAAAAAGGGAAGCTACAAGAAATTTTAAGTAAAGCAATATATGCAGATAATCCAGCTATGTATATTATTTCATATAGAGATTTCAATACAATTATTTCGATCCCTCTTTTAGAATTTATTGAGATTTCCCAAAATTTTGAAATTATCCCAGCAACCAGAATAATTCAGATTACAAGAGGAGAAAGAATAATTTATCAAAAAAAAATTTCAGAATTTAAGGATGGAAAATAACATAAAAATTAGAACGATTTTTAAATTTTAATGAAAATTATTAAATTATGTTAAATGTATATTTACATAATTGAATAGTGAAAAGGGTACCGAAGATCAGAATGGCAAAGATAGCAATGATAACAGTGCTAAAAAGAATGGCAAAGATAGCAATAAGGATTCAGACAATTCTAACTTATATGATATCTCTAATAATGATGGTAAAGGCGAGAAAAATGATAATACCAGATTTACAGATTATAGTTCAACAGAATCTCGTCCACCAAAGGGTAAATCAAATATCCCACATCCATCAAAAGATTTTAATGATTTTAAGCAAAAAATCAACAATGAAATAAAAGAAATTACAAAAAAAATTAACAAGTATAAAATAGGTTCTATAAATAAAAAAATTATATATTCTGCTATTGGAATTATTGCAGTAGCAGTTATAATAATGCTCGTTTCGCAAGGATCTAATTTTAAATTTAATCAAGAAGCAGTGACAGAAGCAAAGGATTTGGAAATATTATTGAAAAATGTTTCAATTACAAATATTGATAATAATAATATTAAAGTCAATACTATATTTGATGTTTATAATCCAAACCAAGGAACTTTAATTCTCGAAAATATTCATTATAATGTAAACTTAGAAAATACCCGTATTGCATCTGGAGATATAGGACAAATACCACAAGGATTTGTTAGTTCTTCTGCTGGAATTTATCCTATAATTGGTAATGGAACTGTAACACTAAAAGATGAAAAAATAATACAAAAAGATAACAGAATAGAGAATGTATGGAATAAAATTACTGATGAAACCTCTAGTTTTCAAGTTAATGGAAATTTTGCATATAGACAAACATCTAGTTTTCAAGCTGAAGCAGGAGAAATTGATTTTGATTTAGTATATCCATAGATATCATATAAATAAAATAAATACAATAATCGTTTTAAATGATGGGAAGATTAATATCTATTAATATTTCTTAAATAATGAATCGCGGTCATCGTCTAGTTTGGTTAGGACACTGGCCTTCCATGCATATACCATGCGAAGTTAGCCCGTAACCCGGGACTTTACTTAATAAAGCGGGAATTCAAATCCCGGTGACCGCATTATATATGCGAATTCCTATACGCTTTTGCTATTTTATAGTTGTAATCGAGAAGGAGGAAGGATGACATTCGGAAATGAAATATGACAAAGTTTGAAACAATCGCTAACGTCGTCACGACAAGACGATAGTCAAAATCTCATTAATTTAGATTTAATATTTATTGCAACAAAGAGAATTAAAAAATACCTATAATAATATAGGTATTTGTAAACAGCTAAAAAATAGACTGAACCTTATCATTATTACACAATATAACATTTTTTAATATTTAGTGATAAAAATTTATATAAATTGGCATGGTTAAAAGTCGATTCATACATTTAGAACTATATATAGTTGTGCTTTTTGTAAAAGTACCACAATAACCAAAATCATTACCCCTAGATCATTTTACACGATTTCAAAGAAAAACTATTTGTACATTGTGTTCCTTGCGTTTTTTAGAATATAATTATCTTTTAAATCTAATAAAAATCTTTGTGAAAAAATATTGAAAAAATGACAAACTATAGACGATACACCGTCGATCACTATCACTTTATCTCATAACAGTCGTAAATGTTATCACTGTTTATACAATCGCTATCACATGTAGACGATCAATCCTCAATCAATCACTATTATTCCTCTTTCCGTCAATCATTATTATATCATGTGTCTATCAAGACTATCACCACTGTCAAAACATTATCACTATTGCATTGAAACGATTATTAGACCAATCTGGATGTAGAGCTCTTTAGTAGTGCAAAATATAAAATGGAAGTAATCAATTGAGGTGTAATCATTTTATTATTCCATTTTCATAACAAATAAGATAATAGTCAATTGGAGATGAATTTTGATGAAAAACTATCATCCAGACGAACAAACTAGCAAGCTAGTAATACAAGACTACTTTAGTAGTAGCAGTAGTATTATTACTGTTAGTACTACTCTAATAGCTACTTGTATATTATAACTGATGAAAAACCAACAAAGATAATCCCAGAGCAATCAAATATAGACTAGGAATATAACAAGGGATTACATCCTCCTGCTATTGTTAGAACATCATGAAATTGATTTGTTTATTGATTGAATTATGACCCAGCCTTAAATAATTAAACAAACTACTGGCTGTAAATTCTAGCTATTACATACACAATACATTAGATTTTTATATCAAATACACTTAAAAATAATATATTTTGTCTTCAAATGAAAATAACCCAAAATTGCCTGCAAAAAATAAAAGTGAATTAACAGAACAAGTATTTCAAGCAATAGTAGATAGTGGGGAAACAGGAATATTTCAAACAGAACTTTGTAAATCGTTCTCTATAGACAGCAGAGACGGATCAAGATTAGTTGGAAATCTAGAAAAACAATCTCTTATTTATAGAGAAAGAACATTATACAAAGGTAGATGGACATACAAACTGATAGTTAAAAAAATACCACAATTAAAAGCAGACAGAAGACCCATTGAGATTACTAGTGTAGAAGGAGCACCATGTTTTAGTTGTACTTTTCAACATTTATGTTCTACAGAGGATGAAACAAGCCAATATAGTCCTGCAAAATGTAGCTGGATTGAAGAATGGGTTATTCTTGATACAAAAAAAAGAGGACTATCAAATCAGTTATAGAAATTAACAGAATATACAAAAAATTTCATTTATTTTATTCTCTGAAAATTAGAGAGCATCACTGAAGTCTTTTTGAATAATAACAAATGCTGATTCTATCTGACTTGATCCATTAACATTCCATCTTGTACTATTTATTGAATCTGATGGATTGTTTATTAGATTTTCAATTATATCCATATTTGTATCAGATGGTTGA
>JAATVJ010000344.1 GCA_014523515.1 Nitrososphaerales archaeon TH1177
TATAGTTTTTCAAATCTTATCTTTGATACTTTAGTCAATAGAGATTATCTGATGTTAACAATACTAGATAATAGCTATTGCGATCTAGAATGTATTATCTGGTAGTAAAATAATGTCAGTATACTTATGCTAATTGGTATAACTCAAGATGTTTGTTCTTGGGAATATTTTCTTTACCTTCCTTCATTCTAAATTGTTCATCAAAAGTCTTTATTAAATGGTTTTGTTCACTTGTGAAACCATAATGATCTGCCAACATGTTATCAATTTTATCAATAATATGTTTACTAAATTTAGGATAAAATTCTTGAATAGATATTATTCTGGATATTGTTTAGCCAGTTTTTTTATTTTTAGTTTTAATTTATCTAATCTCTATTCTAGAAATAGCATCAAGATCTTTTTCCAATGGTATATCAACAGTTGCTTTAATCTCCCAGTATAGTTCAGAAAGTTTTGAACGATATCTTTTATTTACTTCAGGGATTTTAATTTCAAATGGGGTTTCTTCATTCTCTTTCCAATTTGTAATTTCATTATCATAGCTTTGAATCACTGAAGTTTCATCTCTTTTAGAAGCAGTTGCATATTCTGTTGCAATTAATTTAATCTTTATACTTCTAATTGTAGTCGTTGTTGTTGAATTTGGTTTTGGCTTTCCAATAAATATTGTTCCCTCTATTGTGTCTTCTATTTTGTAAATATTTTTTGACATTACTAGATTAATATAAAGACCTTTGCTACTTTTATTAGAAGAATAAATTTTAGAGTTAGTAGGATAATTATTGTTTTCCTTTGTTATTGATATGACATCAAATGATGTTGATGCGTTGGTATCACTACGAAGTTTTTTATCAATTGTAGCTTTAACCTCATAATCTATTGAGGCATTTCTTCCACTATATGATGATAAAGCATTATTTGGTAATGGAAATTCAAATGGTATTTCAGTACTTCCTTTATGCAGTATGATACCATTATCTGTATTGGTAATTATAGAAGGTTTACTACTTTGTGAAAGAAAGTATTCTAGATTTGTTGAAAAGAATAAATTAGAATCAGTATAGGTAACATTGCTGTATGATTGAGTAGAATTACCTTGTGAATCAGAACTTGTATATGGCTCACTTTTTATAATTTTTGTCTTTTCTTTTCCTTCTGCTATAAAATGGAAACTACGTGCCTTAATATCCTTGTCCGCTGACATAACTAATTTTCCTCTAACTGTTTCTCCTGCTTGGTATTTTGTTTTATCTAAAGCAAGCTCCAAATTCTCTTTACTATTGCCACCGCCAAATAGTTTAATCAATATCTCTCTTTTTTTTGTGAGATTTAATAAATTTTTTTATTGAATATAAATTTACCAATTTTTTAGCTAATTAATAATAAAATTTTTTTACAATTTTTTTAAATATATATTTTATAGATTTGATAAATTAATTGGAAGAAAACTATGACTATAGAATCTGTAACCTTCTTCACTGCTTTAATCATTTGTTGAGGATATAGCCAATCTTTTTCTTCTTTTTCAATTTGTGGATCGTTTAGAAAGGAGTTACCTGTTATAATAACTAATTTAGATTTGTATTTTTTATTTCTTTTCAAATTCAAATATTAATAAATATGTTATCTGATGAATTGTGAATATTTCTTTTTACTTTTGTTTGATTTAGTAAAACAATATCTAAATTTATTTTGTATTTTTTGTGGGCTTTTTCCACTATTTTATAAAAATCTAATTTATTATCTGCAACTAGAACATATACATTAACAGATTTCAAATAGCTAAATTTTTTAAGTAAATTATTTTGGACAATACTAATTATTCTACTACTTTAACATATAAGATTATTATGGATGAATGAAAGTTAAATAACATAGATTATATTGTAATATGATAATGAAGAGAATCCTAAAATCAATTATGCTTACAGGATTTACAATTGCTATTATATGAATTTTTTTGATGACAACAGGAAATAATGTTTTTGCTATAGCATATACTTATGAAAAATGTGATGTGTCAATTCAATATCCTGAAGATTGGACGGTAGAAGAATCAGATGTTGTCGCAGATAAAATAAGGTATTTAGCCAATTTTTTTCCAAAAGATGATTTTCTTGTATATATGGTGTAAGTATGAATATTCAGAATTTTGGGCTTGCAAAAAAAATCTATGGAGGAAATTTCTGAATTTCAAAAAGATCGTGCTACATCCTATCCAGGTTCCACTATTACAGAATCTGAAATTACTGAAATAAACGGATTTCCAACTCATAAAATTTTTTATACTGATGGTATTAGTGAAGATACAATTCTAACTTATCTTATAATTGCCTACGATAGAGAATATGAATTTAAATTTGATGCAATCAATAAAACAGAATTTGATAAATATTCTTCAATAGTAGAAGAAATGAAAAATAGTATTAAAATTTCAAAACCAAATTTTGAAGGAATAAATTGTTAAAATTATTATTATTTCATCGAATTAAAGAAGACTGAGGAGACAATTGCTAAAGAATTAGGAGTTTCAACCCATACAATTCAACGCTATAAGATCATCTGGGAGCAAAGAGCTGGATCGATATGGAAACAAAAGACAAATGATACTTTGTTTCTTGAATATAAATTGGTTAAAAACAGAATCCCAAACCAAACTATACAAGGCATAAGAAGATCAAGTTACTTCCACCGATAATACCTCAGCAGCAGAAAAAGCAAAGTGCGCAGAAGTAGCAGCAAATATCGCGATAGATGTTTTGAAGATGGAAGCCGAAGGTATCAAAGCAGTAAAAGAGTTAGTAGGAAAAAATGTACAAGGAAATAATATTCTAGATAATCTTAATCGTGCTCATCAATTAAAAGAAAATAGATACGATAATAATGAATCTAATATTAGAGAATATGATCCTAAGAAAATTTTAGTTTTCGATCATTTATGGACATATAAAATACAGTAGAATACCATTAAAAATTCTATAAATTAATGAAAATTAAAGAAAAAAGAAAAATATATTTTTTGTTATCCTATTTTAGATTAATATTACTTCAATTGTAGTATTAGTAGTTGTTGTTATAATACATTATAAAGGCTACTACAGTTAATAGATTTATTTATGAATATTCCTCTAAATGATTGAAAATATAATAAATATTTAATCAAATAATATTCAACCAGTACCATTACCAAAAGTTAAAGCAGTCTTTATTCCAGTTTTTAGGCGGCGAAAAGTTGTACTATATCAATAATAATCTTTATGAAATGCATATTTATTGATTGAATGTATTTCCGATCAGAAACCTTATTAATAACAATCAACTTTTGCTATTATTGTCAAATAATAAAACTACTAAAAATTATACTAGTAGTATTTTTTTAATCTTTTTTGCTAGTATCTTGGCTCTATCACTTTTTATGTTTTATATGTCTACTTCATATAGTCAAATAGAGTCTGATGAGGTTTTAGAAGAACCACAGGAGCAACAACAAATATGTGCTGAAGGTGAAGTATTCAATCCAGATACACAGATGTGTGAGCCAGCTGCAACAGTAGAAGGAGGAGAACTACAAGAACCACAATCATCATGTCTTGAAGGTGAAGTATTCAATCCAGATACACAGATGTGTGAGCCAGCTGCAACAGTAGAAGGAGGAGAACTACAAGAACCACAATCATCATGTCTTGAAGGTGAAGTATTCAATCCAGATACACAGATGTGTGAATCTGCAGCATCAACAACAACTGATCTTGAGACACTAACACAAGGAGAAGCACCAGCAACAGACGAACTAGCAGCACCAACACTAGAAGAACTAGCAGCACCAACAGAACTAGTAGGAAAATCAGAAGAAGAATTACTAGCAGAAGAAAAACAACAACTAGCACCAGGACTAGATGCAGAAAAAGCGAAAAAAGCACCACCAAAAAATAAAATAACACCGGCTTCAACAAAGTTTCCTTGTGATCCAAATTCTCCTACTTTGAAAGTCGGATCACAAGGTAACAAAGTAGTACAATTGCAGAAAATTTTGAAAGGCACGGGAAAATTAACAGGAGTTATTGATGGAATATTTGGTCCAGATACCAAAGATGCGGTAATAAGATTCCAACAACCTAATTTGGATGCTGACGGAATAGTGGGTCCTCAAACTTGGAAAAAGCTGTGTGACTTAGCTGACATTTGGAATAAACATCCTCAATTTGCACCAAAGTTATAAGCCAACATCATATCAGTTCATACCCTACCAAATACATGCTCGTTCCATGATGGGTTCTTTAATATATGGTAGGCTATGGCTTTTTAAATTCTTTGAAGATACTGTTTGAAGATATTTGGATTACGGATATATCTAACTGTAATATTCTGTGCTACAGTGTAAATATAAACTTAATATAATTTGTATATTATACTACTATCAAGTCATAGGTAAATAGGCATAAACCAATCATGTCATAGTCTTCAGCATTAATTAATTCCTTTCTGCTTTGTTGTTAATATATGAAGGCTATGGCAGATTGTTAAAATTCTTAAATATTTTGGACTCGAATATTATATCCTAGATCTATCTACTTCGGTGTGAAACAATTTCATAACAATATACATACACATACAATAACTTCCTACAAAATATTATCATCAACCATTAGATAGGTTTCATAAATATGGAAGTTATGGTTTTAATACAATATTTTTGATTTAATATAGACAATTATTAATTCATGTGAAATTCCACATGATTTCCACCGAACCCGAAACTATAGAAGTATGGATTCTAGAAACATTTATGGTACTTTATAGTGTTTATAGTGATAGTATGGCATTAGCAAAATTAGATTTTTATGATAAATTTATGAGACGTTCATTTATTATGAGATGTTCATTTATTACAATATTTTAATATAAATAATGTTAATAATAATCGTAACAAATTGATAAAAAACAAATTATTTGTAATAGTACCTATCTAAGGTATGACATTCTTTCTGGTTTGGTCAATTATCATCTATTTTAAGAGTTTTTACAGTATCATCCAATACTGAGTTGTATTGTTGCAAGTTAGGCATTTCTGTAATACCTCCAGGTTTAGAAAAAAGAAAAAGTTTCAGTCCATATAATGACAGTGCATAAATTCTATCGCTGTTTTCATAGAGGTATGTTTTATGTACAAATGGTCCCCATTTAGTAGAACATATCTTCGAGGATACTTCAAATGTCTTTGAATTAATATCTATTTTGCTAACAGGCTCCAAATCTTTGCATGATAGTTTAAGCATTTTTTCTACTTCTTGTGATTTTCCAAATGCCAAAGCCATTAGCTTCAGCGATTCTTGGTATTCTGCAAGCTGTTTGCTTGATTGAATCGCACTACGGGGATTTATCAGATGTTCAGGAACTCCTTCTATAGGAAAGTTGTAGACAGATTTGTCGGCTCTGTTAATTTAAGATAACTTCATCTCTTTCATTCAATTCGTTAATAAAATAATTCTCAAATGTTGTATCATTATACATAGTTACAAAGAATTGTATCCAATTATGCACGTGAAATAAATTACATTCATCTTTTTGCATACATGGATAATAATCATCAAAACTCTCGATTCTATCTTTAAAATACTGGTTAACTCTTTCTATCA
>JAATVJ010000345.1 GCA_014523515.1 Nitrososphaerales archaeon TH1177
GATTAGAGCTGGCAAAAATACGTTCTTTAAAACCTATTCCTTTGATTTTTGAGCTTCCTTCTCCAGGTAGTAAAAAAGAAAAGGTAGACTATAGAGCATTGTTAAAACAAATTTTAGGTGTTTAATAAAAATAAATACATATTAATATGAATTAAAGCAAAAAAAACAGTAAAGCAAAGCTAAAAAAAACATTTTTTTTTGTAAGCTAATATTTGATGGATTATTATTTGATTGTTAATTTAGTAATTAATTAATCAATAATTAATTATTAATAACAGAATCTGTGTATATCTTTTACTTTAAAGACGAATATGAAAATTAATTCTGCGTTAAGTATTGCTGGAAGTGATCCTAGCGGAGGGGCAGGAATTCAAGCAGATATCAAAACCTTTTCATCATTAGGAGTTTATGGATGTTCTTCTATTACCGCAATAACTGTCCAAAATACTCAGAAAATAATAGAGATTTTTCCTATTCCTTCTACAATAGTAATGAACCAGATAAAATTGATTTTAGAAGACATAAAAATTGATTCAATAAAGATTGGAATGGTTTATGATGAATTAATAATCACCAGAATATATGATATTTTGAAAAATGAGAATATCCCCATAATCATAGATCCAATTTTTACCTCAACATCTGGACAGAATCTTATAAAGCCTGAGGCAATGGAAGTATTCACAAAAAAGCTATTAACTATTGCAACAATAACCACACCAAATATCGAAGAGGCAATAAAACTTTCAGGAATCAATATTAATACAAAAGATGACATAAAAAAAGCTTTACAAAAGATAAAGGATCTTGGTGCTAAAAATGTTATCATCAAGGGAGGTAGATCAGAAAGAGGAGGATATTATAGTTCCAACGAGTCTATTGACACTTTAATCGAGGATAATTTGAAGGTAAGAGAATACTCTAATCCTCTATTACGTATTCCTGAAAATCACGGTTCTGGTTGCAATTTTTCTGCAGCATTGTCTGCATTCATTTCACAAGGACACGAAATACCTAGAGCTTGTTATTTGGCTAATGAATTTGTTAACAAGGCTTTGCAAAATCTGTTGGATATAGGAAAAGGAAATCCCGTTGTAGATACTAGCATAACGACTTCATTGTCATCGTTTAAGTTTCAAGTAATAGAAGAGCTGGCAAAAGCTATTAGAGAGTTGGAAGAGATTAAAGGAATGGGCAGATTAATTCCAGAAACACAATCTAATTTTGCATATGCAATACCAACTGCCACTAATATAATGGAAGTTGCAGGAGTTAAAGGTAGAATAGTAAAAATAGATGAAAAAGAAGTGAAGGCAAGCTCATCTATAGAATTTGGAGCATCAAAACATATTGCATCAGCAGTAATTTCATATATGACCATTAACCCTACAATAAGAGCCGGATTCAATTTAAAATATGATAAAAAGATAATTGAATTGTTACAATCTTTTTTGAAAGTCTCAGAATATGAACGGCAATTGGAACCCTCTGAATTCAAAGAAAAAGAAGGGCATACAATTCCTTGGGGAATTAAGGAAGCATTACGAAGAGAACCTAATGCAAATGTAATTTATCATAAAGGAGACATTGGAAAAGAACCTATGATAATAGTATTTGGGCAAAATCCTAAAGAGGTCGTAACATATCTAAAAAGAATAATAGAGAGATACTGATTATTTGATAATTATTAATCTAAAAGTATATTATACTTCAAAATTAAATTAAATTAAATTTTTAAGATGCAGGCAGTTATTCTTGCTGGTGGATTAGGAACTAGATTACAACCTTATACATTCTTTATTCCCAAACCAATGTTACCGTTGGGAAATAAACCATTGCTTGAATATTTAGTAGAATGGGTCAAGCAGTTAAAAAATATGGATGAAGTGATTATTTGCGTAAGTTATTTGCATCGAACTATTGAAGACTATTTTGAAGATGGAGGGAGATTTGGTATAAAAATATCATATGCGCGTTCTGAAAGACCGCTAGCTACTGCAGGTCAATTGAAAACTGCAGAAAAAATGTTGAAGGATAGATTTCTTTGTCTATATGGTGATTCCGTCTATGATTTTGATTTAGCAAAAATGGTTCAAGAGCATGAAGAATCAAAGGCTTTTCTTTCTATGGCTTTAATGAAATATAAAACCAAACTGAAATATGGTTTCATAGATACAGACGAAGAAGAAAATATTGTTACATCATGGAGAGAAAAACCAGAAGTTGAAGGACTGATAAATATTGGCTGCTATATAATGGAAAAAGAATTTCTAGCAATGATCCCTCAATCAAGTACTGTTGGAATGGACAAAATAGTAAAGGACGTAATTTCTCAAAAGAAAATTGTTAAAGCCTTTACAATAGATTCAGGTTTCATTGATATAGGAGACAAAAGATCGTATTTGGATGCATATAAAAAGTACGTTAAAAGATTGGGAAGCATATAAAGAGATTCAATCTATATCATATTATAACTTTGATTTGATGATAATAATAATATTATTATTATTATTTTTTATATTTTTTTTGAATAGATTGTTGTTATTATTATTATTATTATTATGATGATGGCTATGATGCATATTTACCTATTATTATCGACTATTCTTATAAATAGTTGATTATTATTATTATTATTATTATTATTATTATTATTATTAATAAGAGGAAATAGTAACTTTTGTAATTAATTCTCTTGCTAATTGATGATGATTGGTTTAATTCTCTTTTTTTTCTTTCTATCTTTCATTCTTTTAAACAAATATAAAAATTAGTATTATTATTACCATTTCATTACCAAAGCGTTCTTTGGAATTATTGTTGATAATATAAAAATGGCATAATGTTTCCAAAAAAAATAAAATTCACACAGTATAATAACATTAATTACTAAAAAATATCTTGAAATACGATTATTACTTGTTAGTAAAAGTCATGATGATATTTATAACTAAAAACAACACGCTTCATTTACAAAGATCAAAGAAAATAACATAACATTCTTTTCTTTTTTTTTGTATTTTTTAAGGAAGGAAATATAAAATATAAGAAGAATAAAGAAGACAGAAGAAGAGAGAAAAAGATAAGTAGAAAAGCAAAGACAAATAGTTTTATAATATCTTTTCAATGCAAGGGACAAGAATCCTTGTACGCTAATTCCATATATATATGAATTAAAATTTAATGCAGCTATATTTTTCTCTCTATTTTTATATACATATATCATTTTTAATAACTATAAATTTTTTAATTTGAATAACAAAAAAATATCAAATATATAATAAAAAATGATATACTGTAAATTAATTCATATATAGTTAGTCAGATTGTTAATCTGAGCTCTGACATACGTGACAGAAGATACTACTAACAATTATAATTCAAAATATTCTTCTTCGTCTAATAATCAAAATGCTAATCAAAATCAGAAATTCTATATTAGAAAAATGAGTTATCAAGGCTCATTAATGATAAACATATGTGATGAGGAATTAATAGGTAAAAATATAGAAAGCGATACAGTGAATATTAACATAACTAATGAGTTTTTTAATGAAGTTGTATCCGAAAATGAGATAACTAGTTTATTAAAAAGATGTTCGATTGCTAATCTGATTGGAAGAAGAATTGTAGACAAGGCTTTGAGTTTAAGATTAGCAAAAAAAGACAGTATAAAAATAGTTTCAGATATTCCTTTTTTAATGATTTTTAAGTTTCGGCACAACTATTAGAGTATAGTATTTGATGGTGAAAAAGAAAATCAAAAATATTTTTTTTCTCTTTTATTAATATTTTACTAAATAGATATTTTAAATGCAATGTTATTATAAGAAATGAGGCTGAACTGGATTGAGTTATCAACGAACTTTACGAATTCAAAAAGAAAGAATTGGAGCCATCATAGGAAAAAAGGGATCTATTAAAGAAGAGATAGAAAATAAATGCAATATAGACATTGAAGTTGATAGTGAATATGGGGATGTAATGTTAAAATCTAGAAATACTAATCCCTTGGACATACTTGATTTAAATAAAGCGTTGGAAATAGTAATGGCCATCTCTAAAGGTTTCTCTCCAGAAAGAGCATTTAACTTGTTTAATGAAGAGAATAGTTTAGAAATTATTGACTTGAGATACTATGTTGGAAAATCATCAAATTCCTTGTCACGAGTTAAAAGTCGATTGATAGGGGAAAAAGGGAAATCCAGAAGAACGATAGAAGAATTAACAGGCTCATATATCTCTATATATGGTCATAATGTAGCTATAATAGGTAGTCCCGACCAAATAACTTTAACTACTGAAGCAATAACAAGAATATGTTCTGGTAGATCTCATAAAAATGTATATAATTTCCTTCAGGAAATAAGAAGAAAAGCAAAAATTGAAAAAATGAAATTATGGGAAGAAAGTAATAATATTCCCTTTATGAGAGAATAAATTATAAAATTATAAAATTATAAAAATATATAAATTATATTTAATAAGGATTAAAGATTATGAAGAACAAAAAAGACTACGACAACAATGAAGATGATGATGACGACAATAATAACAAAAACAACAACAATAAAGAAGATCCTAATCATAGTCATCATGGTCATCAATCTGATCAAGCCGCAAATTCTCCTGATTCTTCTCCCCATCCATCATCTTCTTCTGATGTAAATAAAAAAAAGGTGTCTACCTCTTCTTATTACAAGTTTAGCACTATTTTAGCAATTATTATAACAATTCCTGGAATTATCGTTCTATTTGTTTTAAGACACTTTGACGTAGACATTATATATCAAGTAATTTTTAGCTCACTAGCATTTTTTATATGCATAGGATTATCTTTTAAGATTTCTAGCAAATTAACAAAATTTTATAAAAATTAAAAAAAATTAATAACATATTATCGTTAAAAATTATTTTATTTATATTTTTTTTCTTTACCTTTTATTATTTTTTTATTTTTAATCAATATATATAATTTTTATTTTTTATTTTTATTATTTTTTATTTTTTGATCCCCATCTCTTGAACATATTATTGTCAATATCAAATTGATCCAAAACTTTCCCTACAATATGAGATAAAAGATCATCAATGGTATTTGGATGAAAATAAAATCCTGGCATTGCAGGTAAAA
>JAATVJ010000346.1 GCA_014523515.1 Nitrososphaerales archaeon TH1177
ACTATGCTACTGCCAGCTATTCCTGAGATAATGCAAGATTTTAAAATACCATATAGTACTGCAGCTTGGATTTTCAGTGCATATCTCATTGTAGCTGCTGTTATGACACCTATTGCAGGTAAACTTTCAGATATTTATGGAAGCAAGAAAGTACTGCTTACCTTGCTTGTATTGTATATAGTAGGTGTTATTGCAGGAGGATTTTCCGAAAACATATCTTTTCTTCTTGCTAGCAGAGTAATCCAGGGTGTAGGCTTAGCTGCAGTTCCTGTAGCTTTTAGTATTATTAGAGATTCCTTTCCTCCAGAGAAACTTGCTATGCCTGTTGGAGTTTTCAGCTCAGCTGCTTCGGGTGGATCTATTGTAGGATTACTCTTAGGTGCTAGTATAATCCAGAATTTTGGATGGTATGCTACATTTTTCTTTATAGCTCCAGCAGCAGTGATTGTAACTTTTATGATTGCAAGATTGGTCCCAGCTGATTCCAAGCCTGAGCATCTACAATTAAATGGAATGGATAACAATACTAGTAGCAGCAAAGATGCCGTCACCAAAGATAGAAAGTCCATGATAGATATCAAGGGTGTTATAGCACTTTCAGCTACGATAACATCTTTCCTGATTGCACTGACGTTCATTGAAAATAGTAATTCATTAGAAAATTCGATGGAAATTGCAGGAATTTCTTTTATAATATCAGCAGTTTCTTTAATTCTTTTCATCTTTATAGAAAAAAGAACGAAAACACCTTTGATTGAATTGTGGTTGTTAAAACAAAGGATCTTGTTGCCATCTTACATCATGATGATTATTACTGGGACTATAATATTTCTTGTATACCCTACCATAGTACAATTAGTAAGGAGCCCTCAACCAGCAGGATTTGGTGGAGATGCTGTATATGCAGCTTATGTCCAGCTGCCCTTCATGATAGTATTTTTAATATTCTCTAGTTCAACATCTTATATTATATCTAAACTAGGAAAAGTAATGCCTACGGTGTTAGGAGGTGCAATCAGCATTGCAGGAGCGATTGGTCTTTTGATGCTCCACTCTACAGGATTATTTGTATCTATAAATCTTACAATAATTGCGATCGGATTAGCACTGACAATGACTGCAATTTGGAACTTAATTGTCTCTTCAGCCCCAAAGGAATTTATGGGAATATCAACAGGAATAGGAGCACTTTTTTCATTCATAGGAATGGCTATAGGTCCTGCCTTGGCTGGCACATACATACATACATTCCAGATATCGATAGAAGGTACTGTTGGTTTATTTCCATCTCCAGAATCATTCAATATGATCTTTCTTACAGCTGCTATGCTGTCAGGTGTGTCGTTGACTTTTTCTTTATTGTTAAAGAAAGAATGTCAAAAAATATAAAAATGATAACGTAAAAACATATGAATTTCCAGGAACAGGATTCATAGACTCATATCAATCACTAAATCTGTTATTTTATAACATGGGCCAAAAATATAGTGCTAAAAAATTCATACACCTCTGGGCCCGTTAAATAATGGGGGGTTCCTATAATTGTAAATGAAACTAGTTTCTGTAGTGCTAGGTATTAGTCTGATATGGTAGCAAAGTTATCAACAGCAATTAAGAAAATTGAGGAATTATCAAATTCTGGTAACAGCAAAATAGTTAGTGAATTTCTAACGTATATAAAGAATAATGGATCTCCTGAAGGACATTGCTAACCATTTTGATTCCTAATACTACTTTTTATGATATCATCAATTTTCTTGATCAAAAATAAATAACTTTGATGACAATTAACTAACATTTTTCTAGTCCTCAAGGCATGGTATGCATAAATTTCTTGTTTGTATCTAGAAAATATGAACATTTATCCTCTGATAGAACAAAGATTTTTATCTTTTAAATTTTATTCATTGATGAGAAAAAATAATCCTGTTGTCTTAGATGAAGAAAAGGAACAATAGGTTAATATCATTATAGTGATATTCCAAAAATAATAACAAAAATTAATATATAGTATGTTACCTAACCATGTTATAATAAAAATTCTCAGTCAAATGTTAAAATTATTTATTTAAATTTATTTAATATCTTTATTTTCTCTTCAATATATATTTCAAATAAATCTAAAAATGAACCTTTTTGAATTTCATTTTTAATGAAATTAGACGCAGCATCATTGTACTTTCTTATACTTGTTTTACTAGAATATTTAGAATTTGAAGAAAGATGATTTAAATGTGGTTGATAATCTTTTAAAGGAAACTCTGGATCTATTTCTCCTTTATTGTCAAATATTTCTACAAATCTATTGTTAGTTTCTGGAATAACATAATATTCTTGAGAATCATCAAGATTGAATGATCCAACTGCACCTAGAATATTAT
>JAATVJ010000347.1 GCA_014523515.1 Nitrososphaerales archaeon TH1177
TTACAAAAATTTAATACATATTCTTTATCTTGACTGGTAGCTAATCTGAATCTCACTCTGTTTTCCTAAGATTTTTCTGGATATTTATATTCTCTAAAAAAAAGAAAAAAGAAAAAATATTATCGGATATTTAAAATTAATCATATTTTACTTTTATAAAAGGTCAATTAAATATATATATTTAAATTAAATTATTTTATTTCATTAGATTAATTAAATAGAAATTTAATTTTTGCCATTATATACATCATGGCAGATATTATAGAAGAACAATACAAGACAAAATTATATTCCTTGCACGAAAAAAATGCAATTACCAGAGAACAATTAGATCATTTTCTAAAACGTGGATTACAAATAATTAATACCAGAAATCAATTCAATTTAGATTCAATATCAAAAATTTTACCCTTTATAATAATTGGAGCTTCAGAATCTTATATTAATAAATTAAATATTCCATATCAGGCAACTAGTTATGTTGCAGCGGAAACCTTCCCAGAGTCAGGCAGATATATCTATAAAATTCCTGGAACAAAAGGAGGAGGTGTGAGGCAACTAACTGGAGGACAAAGAAAATTTGGTGATAATCTGTATGCTTCTACTCACAAAATATTAATTGGATATGAAGCAATTCTTTTCAGCATTTATAATCTCGTAGAAAATAGAGAACAAACATGGGAGTGGACATTTTATGCAAGTTATTTAAAGCAATCTTTTCCTGATTTATATGAAGATCTATGCAAATTAAATGATATACATTTAAAAAAAATTTCTTCTCAATATTTCATAGTTGTTGCTAGGAATTCTAAATCCTTTCAAAGATCTGGAATAATTGAATCTTATTTAAAAAATCAAATCACAATATTCAATCAATCTTCTCAACGAAAAATAATTTTTCTAACCGATCAAAGTGGATATGATTATTGTTCAAAAGTTATTAGAGAAACAGATAATATTTTTTATGTGACTACAGGAGATAGATTTAATATCCGTAATGGACTTTTCCATCTAAAGAAAAAGTATAATATCAATCTTATATTAAATGATGGAGGTCGAATTATGTCAAATGGCTTTAAAGAAAATGGTGTAATAGGCGAGGAAAGAATTACTTTGGAGCCTTATCCTGGAAAGCAATTTCTAGATTTCGCTAATAATTATTATTTATTGAAAGATTATACGTTAGGTATTAAAGGTTCAGGTTTGGATGGAAGTGAGTTAAATGGTGCTCTAATGGTTCATTCTAGTAAAATCAAAGATGAAAGTGCAAATGTGTATGTTTATCCACTTGATGATGATAACGGATTGATAAGAAAAAAAAGAGCTAGTGATAATTTTTTTATTTAGACGATGGTGTTGTTGCAACTCATATTGGTAATTATTCTATATGAAACTTGAAGACAATCAATTTAATTGTCGTAGTAGTAGTAGTCATCTGAAACAATCAATCAATTACTGTCAGAGATTGAAGGAGTTTTATAAAAAAATATATTTAACATAAAATTTTTTTAGAGTTTATTAATTAGCAATACCAGTTATATTTTATAATCAATGAAAAATATCCTAATAATTGATGATGATGTTAAAACTTCTTCAAAATACAAAAAATGGTTAGACGATCAAGAAGGATTTAATTCAACATTAATAAAAGATCCAGAATTAGCAGAACAAAACTTTAAACCAACTGATTATGATCTTGTTCTTATTGGTTTTAAAATGTCTATAATGGATGGATTTAGTCTTTATGATAAATTACATGAAATAGCAAAAAAAGTTGAACATACACCAAAAGAATTTCGGGTATGCTTTATGACCTCATCTGTAATAAATTACAAACTGTTAGCAGAAATTCATCCTGAATTAGGAGAAGAATGTTATGTCTCAAAGGAGGTTCCAAGAGAGGTTTTTATAAAACATATCAATTCTTTAATATCTTAAGTATATTATAATAAAAAATTAAATATTATGTTTTATTTGAACCACGGTATTATTATAAATAGGTAGGGAAGAAAGAGTGAGTGAGTGGGTATTAAAGAGGCTACAATATAACACCCACTCGGAGCGAATGATGATGTACAATAGACGATTTTGTAGCAAATAATAATAACTCATAACATTAAATAAATATAAAAATAGATTTTTCTCTAATATTTTTCTACTTCATAAATTAATAAATAAATAAATAAACTTTTACTTTACAATATCATCAATAGTTTACTCTCTTCTACTACTACTTCTTCTGCTTGATATTTAAATAAAAGTAAATGAAGTTCTATTGAATTATCGGATATTAAAAGTGGGTGTTATAGAGGCTACTATATAACACCATCTATGCAAAAACTATTCTAGTTCATTGAGTTTTGTAGCAATTAGTAGTAAGAGCAGATATGATAAAAGAATTTTGATTTAGGGTGTAATAGAAAATAGAACATAGAACATACATTTATTTTCGGCAATCTCGTCTGTATCATAAAAATATAATATTACATACTCGTCGTTTGTCATGTGAAATAAGCATAAAAAACAAGTTATTATTATATTATTATTTACTAATGTTTATTTTTATTATTTGTAAAAGTAGCCATATCCCTAGAGCGATTGTGTGTGAATATAGATTTAGAAGGCATGGTATGGATTATATTTGTTTTTGAAAAGCAATAACTTGTAACTAATAACGATTTGAGTTCTTGATGTATTTTTTTCTATTCTTTTTTCGGGAACATCTTTATTCGTCCATCTAGTCAAATAAATTGTTAATAGATTCTATCCTTTAACATGATTGTTTTTTTATTTATATTTTTATCTTAACTTTCTTGCTTCTTTTCCTGCTTGCTTACATTCTTTCAAATAGATTTTTTCACATTCATTAGATATAGTTATGAATTTATGGATTGTTGAGATAATGGCTGTATCATATACAGATTTTATGTCACCTTCCGTAATTATGTCAATACATCTATCATCAATTGTTTTCAGAACTTGTTCTTTACATATTTTCATAATTATACTGTTAATATCATAGATTAATTGATCAATCTTGAAATAGTTTTTTTCATATTTGTTATTATTATTAATATTAAATGTCATTTATTTTATCGTCCTCCTCTTCTTTTCTCTCTTTCAGTTTAATCTAATCAAATAGTTTGTTAATAAATTCAATCCTTTTACCTTTAATATTTTTTACAATATCAATTATTACTGACAGTTTATTTTTGCTAGTTCTCAAGCAGTATCCAATACTTAACATAATTGTCTAAATTACTCACTCTGTTTCCTCATTTCTTTTTCACTGATGTTACTTTTTACTAGCTTCTTCATTATCAAAAGAAGTATAGAAGGAATTACTTTCTCTAAATATTCCGCAATATATTCACCAATATCTACTGCTCCTTTTACCTCCTTCTCTTACCGATTCAAAATAATCTTTTACTAATACTAATTGAATAATATAATGATCATTACTTTCAAATCACTTTATCTTGGCAATTAAGATTTAGTAGGCTAGTTCTTGAAAATGACTAGTAATCATATACATAATTTTTCAATTATGATCTTTTACTTCAATCGTCATTTTTTTTATTCGTTATTTTCTTGTTGTTTATCACTACTGTTATTCAAAAAAAAGAATAGTATCACCTTGCCAAGATGATTGTCTATTTATTTACTAAAGTAGTAGTAGTAACAGCAATAAAACTACCTCATTTTACATCTGCTGGTAGTTTGTCAGTATCTTTAGAGTTCCCCTTTTATAGAGAATTCTATTCTTCAAAGGTGTTTGCATTTTTTGAATCCTCTACTGTTTGATTTATAATTACATTGTAAATATTCTTTTTACTATTGTATTTTTTAATGCTGTATCTAAATTCATTTTGAACTTTTTATCTGTTATTTATATTACTATATTGTAAAAGTCTAATTAATTTATTATCTGCAACTAATACAAAAACGTTACATGATTCTAAACTGCCATGTCTTTTAGGTAATAATTCTTTATTAACAATCGTATCACAAATTAAACAAGTAGGTTTAACAAAGCAAATTTTATTTAATTATTTATTTATTTATATCTTTTTTCATATATTGGTAATACGATGATATATAAAATAAGATTTCTAATTATTTTATAATATTAACATGAATGAATCCTTTCTTGAGGCTCTAAAAAAAAGAGTGTTACTTTTTGATGGAGCAATGGGTACTGAAATTCAAAAATTAGATCCAAAACCTCAAGATTTTCCTGATAATAAAGACGGTTTTAACGATGGTCTAATATTAAGCAGACCTGAATGGATCAAACAAATTCATAGAACCTATCTAAAAGCAGGAGCAGATTGTATTGAAACCAACACTTTTGGATCAAATAAATTCAAATTAGATGAATATGGTTTTGGAGCTCAAACTATAGAATTTAATAAACGTGCAGCAGAATTAGCTAGAGAAGTATGTAATGAGTTTCAGGATAAACCTCATTTTGTAATTGGTTCGATGGGGCCATCTGGTTTTCTTCCCAGTTCAAATGATCCTGATTTAGGCCAAAAACCTTTAGATGAGATAATTAATGCTTTTGATTTACAAGCAGAAGGTTTGATTCTTGGAGGAGTTGATGCACTTTTAATTGAAACAAGCCAAGATATTCTAGAAGTAAAACTAGTGATAGAAGCTTGTCATATTGCAATGAAGAAAACTGAAAGAGAAGTACCTATCATAGCAAATATAACATTGGACCAATATGGCAAAATGCTTTTAGGAACTAATGTTCAATCTGCATATACAACAGTCTCTGATATGGGGATCGATATTTTTGGTCTAAACTGTTCTACAGGGCCTGATGAAATGACTCCTAGTGTTATCTGGCTAGATGAACAACAAGATTTACCTATTCTTGTAGTTCCTAATGCGGGCATGCCTCATAATGAAGGTGGTAAAGCAGTTTATAAAATGGCACCGGATCAATTATCCAAGAAACTTGGAGAATTCATATCAAAGTACAAGAATATAAAGATCATTGGAGGTTGTTGTGGGACCACTCCAGAACATATTGCAGAATTACGTAAGATAATTGATAAACATTAAAATAAATAATCATATAACAATTCTATTTATTACAATGGGAAAATTATCATATATATATATGGATTGAAAATTTTCCTGTTATTATAAAAGATGATATATAAAAAAAATTATCAAGGAAGGAAAAAAAGAAACTATGGCCAAAATTCCAAGAATTAGTTCAGCATTAAGATCTGTTGATATTAAACAAAATCCTCCTCCCTTAATAATAGGAGAACGAGTCAACAGTCAAGGCTCAAGAAAAGCAAAGGAGATGGTTCTTAAAGATGATTTTGAGGGTCTTCTCAATCTAGCTAGAAGTCAAGTTGAGGAAGGAGCCCATTGTTTGGATATATGTGTGGCAACTACAGAGAGATCAGATGAATTGGATTTCATGTGTAAACTAGTAAAACGACTTTGTTTAGAAATAGAAGCTCCACTAGTAATAGATTCAACAGATCCTAAAGTTATTGAATCCGCAATTAGACAAATTCCAGGAAAACCAATTATTAATTCAATCAACTTGGAAGGCGATGGAAGTCGATTTCATTCCTTGGCTCCTCTCATGGTCAAATTTGGAGTTCCTGCTATTGCAATGTGTATTGGACCTAACGGAATGGCTAAAACCCCAAAAGAAAAACTGGAAACTGCACAACTTTTATTTGAAACAGGTAAAAAATATGGACTAGAGCCGTGGCAATTTATCTTTGATGTTCTAACCTTTACTTTGGCTACAGGACAAGAAGAATTTCAAGATTCTGCAAAAAATACTTTAGAGGGAATTAAATTAGTAAAGAAAAATCTTCCAGGATGCTTCACTACCTTGGGGTTAAGTAATGTAAGTTTTGGTCTTCCTATACGAGCAAGAAAAATAATCAATTCTGTATTTCTATATCATGCAATAAAAGCTGGATTGGATTCTGTAATTATTAATCCAAAGGATATAATTGCCTATACTGATATTAGCCAAGAGGAAAGAAAACTTGCAGAAAATTTAATTTTTAACCTTCGAAACAGCGCTTTATCAGAATTAATTTCGTTTTATGAAAATGAAACAAATACCAATCAAATAACAAAACGATCTAATGGAGCCTCAAAACTTGATATTGATCCAAATTGGAAATTTGATAAAAAATGTTACTATAGAATAGTGAATAGACTTCGTGAAGGAATAGAACATGACGTTTTAGGTGCAATTTTAGATAATGTTAAAGATAAAAATACGACAATAAAAAAAGAAATTGAATTATCTTCTTCATCCCCATCATCCCCATCATCCCCATCATCGAAGGAATCAAAATCTTTAAGTGATATTCTTACTCTTTCGTCTAAGGAAGAATTACATGAAGCTGCAGTAAAGACTTTGAATGAAACTCTACTTCCCGCAATGAAGGAAGTAGGTGATAAATTTGGTGCTGGTGAAATAATTCTTCCTTTTGTTCTAAAATCTGCAGAATGCATGAAAGCTGCTGTAGCTGAATTAGAAAAATATCTTATTAAACAAAAGGATGTTTCGAAAGGAAAAATTGTATTATGTACTGTATATGGTGATGTTCATGATATAGGAAAAAATCTGGTTAAAACAATTCTGACAAATAACGGCTATTCTGTTTATGATCTGGGTAAACAAGTACCTTTGCAAACAATTATCAATAAAATTAGTGAAGTAAATGCTAATGCAGTAGGTTTATCTGCATTGCTTGTTTCTACATCAAAACAGATGCAGATATTTGTAGAATATGCTAAGGAACATAATATACAAATTCCTATACTTTGTGGAGGAGCAGCTATAAATAGTAATTATATAAATAGAATAGCAAAGGACGGAGGGCTCTATGAATCAGGTGTTTTTTATTGCAAGACTGCTTTTGATGGTCTTAATGTAATGAATACATTAATGTCTAATGAAAAGGAACAATATATTTCTAAATGGAAGGAAAAAGTAGAACTATGGAAGGAGTTCAAACCAACTTCAATGAATGTTTCACAAGTTCCCAAGCATAGTGGTATTAAACCCATGCTTTCTCCTCCAATTCCACCTCATACAAATCTTCAAATTCGATTGGGGTCAGGCGAAATAAATTTAGAAAAGGTATGGAATTTTCTAAATAAAAAATCGCTTTTTACTCTATCTTGGAGTTTTCGAGGAAAAGCTGCATCAGGATTATCAGAAGAGTCAGAAAAATTACTTATTGAATGGAAAAAAAGAGTTATTGATGGCAACCTTTTTTCACCAAAGGTAGTTTATGGATACTTTTACTGTCACAATCGGAATAGTAAACTAGTCGTAGATTCTCCCAAAGGCAATGAAGTTATTTTTGATTTTCCGCGTTCTACAAAAGGAAGGAATTTATGTTTGACTGATTATTTTGGAGAAAATGATATAGTTGCCTTTCAATCTGTTACAGTAGGCAATAAAACATCTCATATAATTGAAAAATGGAATGAAGAAAACAAGTACACTGATGCATACTATCTTCATGGACTGGCTGTTGAAACTGCCGAAGCATTAGCTGACTGGACAAACTCTTTGATTCGCAAGGAATTAAAGATTGATTCAAAAAGGGGATTACGATATAGCTGGGGATATCCAAGCTGTCCTGATATTAATCAACATAAATTAGTGTGGGAACTTTTAGATCCTACTAAATCAGATATGACATTAACAGAAGCAGGACAAATAATTCCTGATCATTCTACTGCTGCCATTTTCATTCATCATCCAGATGCAGAATATTTTACCCTCTAAAAAAATATTTTTTAATATTAGATATTTGATTCCTTATGATATTATTATTTAATTAATTTATTGATTAAAAGAAGTAGTAGTAGTCTTTTGTAATCGATAGATGTATAAAATAATTCATTAGAATAATAATGATAATTTCATGTCTATTTGTAATTTTGTACTAGCATGTTCTATAGATGATTCTCCGGGATATTTCACCTATGATAATAATGATACCATGATAATTATTCAGTCAAAATCAAGTGCTCTTTCGGGTCAATCTGATTTTTATTATATTGAACCTTACATTGAACTAATAATATCTCATGAATCACTTCATTTTGTCATAAAAAGGATAGAAAGTACCATGGTATCGGAAAAGTTAGACGATCTTGAGGTAATAGTTCATAGAAACGGAAAAAACTATCAAGTTACAGTAAACAATCTGTTGTTTGCTTCTGATAATTCAGGTTTAGTATTATAATAGTTTTACCGTTTTTCTATTTTACAACTATTCTTCATTTCATGAGCGAATCTATTTAATGTATTTAACAATAATTCTTTATTCTCTATTTCTTTAATTTTTTTAATAATTGCGCTTCCTATAATTACACCATCAGCTCCCGCGTCAATCATGTATCTTACATGTTGGGGGTTGCTTATTCCAAATCCTACTGCCAAAGGAAGATTATCTGCAATGACTTTCTTTACTCTTTTTATTGATTCTATGGTGTACTCATCAAAGCCTTTTCTTTCTCCTGTTGTCCCATAAATTGATATAACATATAAAAAACCTGTACAAACCTCGCTAATTATCTTTAATCTTTTTTCTGAAGTATTGGGAGATACTAAAAAAATTGTTGACATTCCTGTCTTTTTTACAGCATCTAGATATTCTTTAGCTTCTTCTATGGGTATATCTGGAATTATCAAACCATCAATACCACTTTCTTTAGCTTGTTGCGCAAATTGGATATAACCTTTTTTAAATAAAATATTTGAATATGTCATTATTATTAAAGGAATATCTGGAAAAGTTTTTCTTATTCTTGAAGCTAATTCTAAACACATATCTGGAGTAGTACCAGCTATAAGTGAATTCTGAATCGCATCTTGAATTGTTGAGCCATCAGCAATAGGATCTGAAAATGGTATTCCAATTTCTATAATGTCAGCTCCTCCTTTGATTAAAGAAGTAATTATATCTTCAGATGCTCTTATATCAGGATAACCTGCAACTACATAACAAATAAGAGCTTTCTGATTCATACTCTTTAATTCTTTAAATTTTTTATCTATTCTATTATTCTCTCTTGTTGATTGAGTGTAACTTTTACTCAGATACATATTTAATCTCTAATTCCATCAATGTAGTTTTGTACTACTTCGACATCCTTATCGCCTCTACCTGATAACGTAATTACTATATTTTCTGATTTTTTCATTTTTCTAGCAAGCTTTATTCCATAGCTTATTGCATGAGCTGATTCTAAGGCAGGAATTATTCCTTCTTTTTCTGAAAGAATTATGAAGGCTTTAATTGCATCTTCATCTGTACAGGATTTGTAGATGACTCTTTTTATCTCTTTCAAGAAAGAGTGTTCAGGGCCTACACCTGGATAGTCTAACCCCGCACTTATGCTATGAGTTTCAATTATTTGACCACTTTCATCTTGTAAAAGATAAGTTTGCATTCCATGTAGAATTCCAATTGAACCAGCTAACAATGTTGCAGAATGCTTACCTGTTTTTAAACCACTTCCTTCTGCTTCTATACCATAAAGAGATACTTCATGGTCACTTATAAATGGATAAAATGAACCAATTGCATTGCTACCACCTCCAACACATGCAACAATAGCGTTTGGTAAATTGCCATCTAAAATTTTTCTTATTTGCTGTTTTATCTCTTTTCCAATTACACTTTGAAAATCCCTTACAATCATAGGATAAGGATGTGGACCTACGACAGATCCAATTACATAATATGTATTTTCTACATTTGTTATCCAGTCTCTTAAAGCCTCGTTAATTGCATCTTTAAGAGTCTTTGATCCTGATTGTACTGGATGTACCTTAGCTCCTAATAATTTCATTCTAAAGACATTGAGTTTCTGTCTTTCTGTATCTTTTAAGCCCATGTATATCTCACATTCAAGCCCAAGAACTGCTGATGCAAGAGCTGTACCTACTCCATGCTGACCTGCACCTGTTTCTGCAATTATTCTTTTTTTACCCATCCTTTTTGCTAACAAGCACTGTCCTATTGTATTGTTCGTCTTATGAGCTCCTCCATGAAGAAGGTCCTCTCTTTTTAAGTAAATTTTAGCACCACCTGCATATTCTGTAAGGTTCTTTGCAAAATAAATGGGAGTAGGTCTTCCTGCATAATTTTCCAAATAGTAATTTAGCTCTTTTTTAAAATCAGGGTCGTTTTTAAATTTTTGATATGATTGTTCTAATTCTTCTATAGCTGGAATTAATGTTTCGGGAATGTACTTACCTCCAAAATTACCATATTTACCTTTAAATGGAAAGTTATATCGCATAATCTGAATTCTATTGAAATAAATCAAGTATGATATATGTAACTTGTGTTTATTGAATAATGAATGATATCTTCTATGAAATCAAAAAAAAAAATTGTTGTGCTTGATTGTATATATAAACTACCATTTATAGGTAATAATAATATTTTTTTATTTTATAAAGATATAATTTTATTAATCAATTAATCTTTTATTTCCCAATGTAAAACTTTTCATTCTTTTCGTCATAAGAAAGAAAAACCACATAATTTCCTAAAGCAAATTGATGAAAATCTTTATCAATCATAATACAAAGTATTCTAATTAAATCTACAGCATTAATTATCCAAAGGTTTTGAAGGATGTATTTTCATTTTTTTAAGTAAA
>JAATVJ010000011.1 GCA_014523515.1 Nitrososphaerales archaeon TH1177
TAATATCACATATGGCATCTACATCTTCTGGTGGCTTAGCTTCTGTAGCCCCAAAAGAGAGAAATATTTGAACATTCTTATTTTCGCCAACTCTAAGCCAAGGGGTAATAATCATAGGATTGCTATTTCCAAAATATTTCTGGTAGGCAATTTTAGATTTTATATAATTAGCTGTAGTCGTAAGATATTCTGCAGATATTCTTAGTGGTTTTTCTCTTCTTACATGATCTATAATCATTTCATCCAAATTATTAAATTGAAAACTTTCTGGTATAGCTATTACTTGTTTAACTCTACCATATTCTAAATCAAGCAATATTTTTACATCTGCATTTGCTTCTCTAATCCAATCTCTTCCTGTAATTCCAACATCGTACAGCCCTTCTTGTACATACGTAGGAATTTCCTGTGGCCTCAGAAGTTTAACTTCTATTTCTGGATCACTTAACTTAATTCTATAAGTTCGTGCTCTACCACTTATTTTTTGCCATGCTTCTTCAAGAATCTTTAAAGTTGCCTCTTCAATGGTTCCCTTAGGTACAACAAATTTTACTATGTGAGCCATAACTATAACATAAAATTTTTCTTCACTGGATATATATCTACTTAGTATAAATTTTCATTTTTATTAATTAATTCTATAATTTCTTCTGCCTTATTTACAGTAACATTATTTTCTTTGATAAGTCTGCTTGCAACGGTATTGATTTGTTCATCGGTTGCTCCCGCAGTTATGGCTATATTTCGCGCATGTAATCTCATATGTCCTTTCTGAATTCCTTCATCCGCTAAAGCACGAATTGCAGCAAAATTTTGAGCTAGTCCTACCGCTACCATTATTGAAGCAAGCTCTTTGGCTTTCTTTATATTTAATATTTTCAAAGCTACTTTAACATATGGATGTACTGAGCTTATCCCTCCTACTATTCCTATAGCCAATGGAAGCTCGATTTCTCCAACTAAATCTCCTTCTTCTGATCTATACCATTTAGTCAAAGATCTATATTTCCCATCATTAGAAGCATATGCATGTGCAGCTGCTTCTATAGCTCTAATATCTTGTCCTGTAGCCATAGCTACTCCATCAATTCCATTCATCAAACCTTTGTTATGTGTAACAGCTCTATATATGTCAGAATATGCAAATGCATAGGCGTATAAAATTCTATTCACACCATTCGAGCCACCAATCAATTCTTTTGAAAAAATAGCTTTACATCTAGCCATTCTTTTTGTTGAATAATTCGAAAGAATTTTCAAAATAACTGTACATTTAGTTATTTTTTCTAATTCTGAACCAACTAATTCACACATTGTATTAATTACATTTGCTCCCATTGCATCTCTTGTATCTATAATTAACTCGATTATTATCATGTGGCCCATTTTGTTGTTGCTTTCATCAGACATTTCCCTTAATTGTAAATCAATAGCATGTACGGACCTACTTTTTGAGTTTGATATTTCCAATAACTTTTCTTTATTTTTTAATATTATTTTTTTTATTTTATCTCTTTCTTTTTTGTAAAAAAATTTATCTTTATTATTTCTTTTATCCCTTGAAACTAATTGGATCTGTCCAATCATGATGGAATTATCTGCCTCAGCTAAAAATCCTCCTTTTATACTTGCAATTTTGGCAGCTTTACTTGCAGCAGCGATAACAGATGGTTCTTCTATAGCCATTGGAATTAAATATTTTCTTCCGTTTATAACAAAATTAGTAGCAATTCCTAACGGAATGGGTACAAATCCGATTGCATTTTCAATCATGTTGTTAATTTTCTTAAAAGCAAAATTTTTTGGAAAGTCCTGGAAGATTTCTGAATCTTGCTCAGTTAAGCGAGCTTCTTTTTTCAAATATTGCAAACGTTCTTGATGATCTAATTCATAGAATTTTTTGATATTTTTGTTGTTATCCTTCTTATTAATTTTGTCCACAAGAGTTTATGGTTTAAGTATTTTTAAAATTTTATCATCGTTATCTTGGATAATTCCTCTTCCATCGGTATTGCTAGTTAGTACATATACAGTACCGTCACTAGATTCAATAATATCTCTAAGCCGACCATAACCTACTAATATATTATTTTGTTCTCCTGATTCTACGTCTATTTGTCTTAAATGAGAACCTTTGAGAGTTGTTATGATTAGATCATTTTGATAACCTAGTTTATTTGATGAAGCAAACGTTATACCAGAAGGTGCAACTGCAGGATTAAAACAAATAATAGCTTTCTGAGAAATATTTGTTCCTTTACATTCTTCCTCTGGCCATCCATAGTTCTTTGCTGAAATAATTAAATTAATTTCATCAAATCCTGATGAACCATGTTCAGATGAATACATTTGTTTTGTTTTGGGATGCCATGCAATTCCCTGAACATTTCTATGTCCATATGAATATATTGATGAGTCTTTAAATGGATTATCCGAAGGAATAGATCCATCAGGATTTACGCGTAATATTTTACCTGCAAGTGAAGAAAGATTTTGTGCTAAAAGGGGATCAGATGCATCACCAGTGGTAATATATAGCTTGTAATCAGGTCCAAACTTTATTCTTCCTCCATTATTATATGGTGACCCAGGAATAGAATCAATTATTATATTTGATTCAATAATTTTGTTATCTTTTTCTTTTAAAAGTAAAACTTTATTATAAAGTTTATTCTCTTTCATATAACTATGATAAATATACATTAAATGATTTTCTGTAAAGTTAGGATGAAGAGCAATTCCCAATAATCCAGAACCTCCATTTTGTGCAACTCTGATATAAGCTACTGGTTCATCAAGAAGCGTTCCTTTTTCATCAATTACCCTAATCTTTCCTTCGCGTTCAGTAAAAAAGATTCTATTATCTTTTGCAATATCTATAGCCCAAGGCGTTGATAGATTTTCTGCAATTATTGCAATACCTTTATTCTTATTTGTTGTATTACTCAAGAATGAGGGTTCTGGAATAGGAATAGTAGTATCTAACGGAGATATAAAAATTGTAACTATTGCACTTGTAACGGCCAATATACTCATTATTACTACTAATCTTTTGTCCATTAATGCGAGTTTGTTTATCAAAGTCTAATAAATTTTATACCTAGTCTTAAATTGATTCAAATCTTTTTAACGATATACGCGCAGATGAGGAGATTTGAACTCCTGATCGCCCGAAGGCGAATCGGCTTGCTTTAACCTTGAAGATTACTCAAGGCCGACGCATTATTGTGTTCTGTATAGAAGACCACTCTGCCACATCTGCACAAAGATAAGTCAAATAACCTCCTATTATATTTTAATAATATTAATA
>JAATVJ010000348.1 GCA_014523515.1 Nitrososphaerales archaeon TH1177
AACAGGAATCTGAAAAAAGATGTATGTGCCAATTACAATTATGGAACAGAAGATAATCTGTTATGTGCTGTAAGAAGGTATCTTAGATGTTTTGGTTGTTGGCCTAAAATATGATACTTAACTTAGAGCTAAATCTAGTATACCAAAATCTATAGTAATCCTATAGTTGAATGGCGGTTGTTGTTGCTTTGACAATTCTTGATTAACAACTTGGCGGACATCTAAGATTTTTAAGCCACATTCAATAGCCTCTCTAAAGACAGCTTCTTTTTTATTATCAGATGTTTTTGGAAAATGTAATAATAAACAATCCCCAATACTCTTAATAATTTTACCACTATAACTTTTAACTATTTTTGATACTGAATTTATAAATTTAGAATAATAGATTCTAATATATTCTAAATTGTCCATTGCAATAGTATTTTTAGTCGAATCTACCAAATCAATAAAAACTATACAAGTTTTTATCGAATCACCAGAAAATCTTATTTGTTTTGAAGAAAAATTTTTCATTTATTAGTTTACTCCTAAAATTATTAATTAAAAATGGAATTTATTATTAGTAGTAGTATAAGGTATTAGATCTAATAAATTCATTTTTTTATCTGAAAATAATATCAACAATATTATTGGGCTAGGTTAAATATTATAACCTAGTTGGTCGATCTTCCATTGTTAATGATTACTAGTAGTAGTATTTACCTCTGTATTGTGTCTATTAACTGATGTTATATAATCAGTATTTGTTTTTGTCAAAGTCTTTAAATTATCACGAGTCTGTTCAAGTGCTGTATTATATGTCCTCAAATTAGAGGCTAGAGTATTATTTATAAGATTGATGGTATTTAACAAATAACTTGTAAAATTATTTACAAATATTGCATAATTTTCAGCAATTCTCTGTGGGTTATACAAATCCCAAAACGCATAAAAGGTTCCTCTATTTTTATCTATTTGTGATTGAAAAGAGTCTACTACTTCTTTTTCTGCTTCAATAAAGTCAGAAGCAATATCTTTTATAGTTTGAATAGTTTGTTCTTGATATTCAGCAATACGTTGTGTATATTTTGGAATTTCTCGTGTAGCTTCATCTGTACTTCTTTTTATATTATGTAAAGTGTTATCGAGTCTTGTTTATTGCATCTTGTTGTTGATTTAAGGTATCATTGTAGTCTTTATTTGTTCTTTTATTGAAATTATTGTTGTCTTTGTTAAATTTAGTTGTATATTTTTCATTATATTCTGGTTCATTTACATCTATATTTTCGTTTATTTCTTTTCTTGCTGACATAATTATATTTACGTTACTATTATATATAAACTGATGTAATGATGTCCGTTTCATAGTCATATTTATATAGGTATATATAGTTCATTTATTAATATATTAGAGGTAATATATTTATAATACTACAATAACAAGTAGAATATGTATTTATGTCTTATTATTTAATATATATGGTTCAGAAATCTTATTTAATAATTCATGATGAAACGAGAGTAGGTAGCTATTGATATTGATATAAAAGATATGTCTAGGAGGAAGTAATACCGATAGCGGTGCTAAAGAGTCTATGGTTATAGTAATAAAGAGGAATAATTATTTAGGTTTGTTTTTACAAATTAAATTTTGATACTAATATACAATAACTAATAAATATTGTTCAGACAATATGACTTGACAATTGTTTGTTCACCATTATTGATGTAAAGAGCTAAAATAATCTAGAAATATTTAATAAAAGTATAACAACGTTCTCGCTAAACTATACTATACGATAACTATGAATAATATTTTAAATTCTCCTACTAGTCTATCAGAAGTTATAGATAATAAAATAAAAATATTTGCAAATGATATTGATAATTCTGATAATTTTAATTCAAATCAAATTGATGTTTTGATGAGAACGTCATATTTATTAACAAAATTATCTTCGATTAATGCTGAACTTCAATCGGTTGAAAATGAAATTATCAGCATCCAGAAATCAGATCATACAAGAGAGAATAGAATGTTTACTAAAATTCTCCAAGAAGAGATAAATACACTAAATTGGACTTTACAAAAAATTAAAAATTTTTAGAAATACAATCTAGTCGGACGCTTGAACTTTTCTCTTACCTGAGATTTTTCAGTACGCGCACTGAGAGCGAGCCATAATCTTATCCAAGGCAAACTATAATTTTTATATCACTATAATTTAGTATTACAAATATGACCAACAACTAGATAATGGTAGTTACGGTTTAATCACCTTATCCATTCTATTTGGTATTGCAAATTTTATATAAGAATATTTGATCTTATTCTTATAGTACAAATTGATACTAAGTTAAGTATCATAATTTAGGCCAACTACCAATCTTTCTCAGATACTGTCTTATGAAACATAATAGATTCTCTTCTGTTTCGTAGTTGTAGTTTGCACATATATCTTTCTTGAGATTTCTGTTTACTCTTGTCTCAACAAGATTCAGAAATGGTGAACGTGTTGGTAGAAATAGTACAGTTAGCCAGTCTTCTGATTGTCTTTCTATAAACTGCCTACTTTTTTTGCCGACATGAAATGATGCATTATCTATTACAATGATGAATCGTTTGACATTTCTTTTTCTGACATATCTTTTGATACTGTTTAGATGGTGTATGAAATCATTACTGTTTCTTGTCTTGCTAGTTGTAAATTTGATTCCATTTAGGGGATAAAGAAGTGTGATGAATACATTGACCTTCTTTTTAGATCCTTTGTGAAGTAATTTTTTTTGTTCCCCTTTTCTCATGTATGTTCTGGTTATATATGGTTGCAGATGTAACCATGTTTCATCTTCAAATCCCAGTAGAATCTTTTTTTATAAGAGCAGAGGATACTTTTTTGTAATTATCTATATCTCTTTCTTTTCTT